>DAOWNY010000063.1 GCA_030642325.1 Deltaproteobacteria bacterium | reverse complement strand
CTATTGAGCATCCGCAGACAATATCCGCATCAACACCTATCTCTGCAAGGGCACGGATAACACCAATGTGAGACCAACCCCTTGCGGAACCACTGCCAAGCGCAAGACCAATCCGATAGCCATTAAGAGCCATATTTTTCACCACCACTTATTTTCTTAAATAACCGGTATTTCAGCTTCGGCATAACCTGCCCAATACCTTTTCACCCTCAACTTCTTTTACTATTACCTTTAATTCACAATTTTTCAGGGTATCCTCCCCCTTGATGAGGACCGGGATATAATTCTTTGAAAAACCTTTCAGGAGTGAGGTTTCCGGGTTTCTCCCGGATTCCACCAATATGTTTAGTTCCCTGTTTAAATATTTCCGATAAAACTCTTCCCGTTTTCGGCGACCGAGTTCCCTCAATATTTTACTTCTTTCTTTTGCTATTTTTCCGTGAACCTGATCTGGTAATTTAGCGGCAACGGTATTCGGACGGGGGGAATAAGGAAATACGTGAAGATAGCTTACGGAAAGCCGCTTGAGAAGTGTAAGGGTATTTTCAAATTCTTTCACCCCTTCCCCGGGAAACCCCACTATAACATCGAGTCCGATTGACAGCCCCTGTATTTTTTCGACTAAATTCTGAATTAATTCTTCAAAGAAACTTACGCAGTACATGCGGTTCATCGTCTTTAGGATGCCATCGTCCCCGCTTTGGAGGGGAATATGGAGATGGGGACAAATCATTTCGGAAGAGGAGATACAATCGATCACTTCCTTATTCAATTCAGTTGGTTCGATGGAACTGAGCCTTATTCGATTGATAACCCTCTTTTTTTCCAATTGTTGAATAAGGTTAAGCAGGGTGGTTTTTGGCTGAAGGTCCAGTCCGTAGGCACCCAAATGAATACCGGTTAGAATTACTTCTTTAAATCCCAGGCGGGCGAGATGAGAAATCTCTTCAACCACCGCTTCAGGTTTTTTGCTTCGGCTGGATCCTCTGGCAAGAGGAATTATGCAGTAGGAACAGGAGGCATTACATCCATCCTGTATTTTTATCGGGGGTCTGGTGGGGCTGGAAAGTCCATCAATTGCCGAATCCATAAAAATATCTTCCTGCCCAACCGGACTCACTAAGATATGGGGGTAGCCTTTTCCTAAAGAACCCCCGACCAGATCTACGATTTTATCCTTATATGAATTTCCCAGGATATAGTGAACCCCGGTGATCCGTTCAATTTCTTCCGGAAATACCTGGGCATAGCAGCCAGTAACAACAATAGTGGAACTTGGATTCAGTTTTTTGGCTCTGCGGATCAGCTGGCGGGACTGATAATCAGTTTTTTTCGTAATGGTGCAGGTATTAATAATATAAACCTGGGCCTTATCACCGAAAGAGACAAGCTGATAGCCCCTTTTTTGAAAACTTTCCCGGATGACGGCCGATTCATATTGATTTACTTTACAACCCAAAGTAGCAACTGCAACGGTATTTTTCAATTAATTGCCTTATTTTACTTGAAATATTAACCACTTTTATCTATACTTATAAATTGGTTTTAAAAAAAAAGATTGAGACATGTTGAGGGGGGGGAGAAATCGGAATGATATGTCTAAACCTTCGAGAATAAGCCTTTAAGGCTAAAAATCCAATTTTAACCAGATTATTATAAGCAGGTAAAGATGTCAAGGAAAGACAAATGGGACAAAGCGTCATTAAGGCATCAAAAAAATGGTTTTTTGTCGGAGCTTTTTATGGTGAAGAATAAATTGATTTCAGACACCCTTTTTTTTATTGTATTGGTCGGCACCCTTTTGCAATGCCTGCCCATTAAGGCGGAAGACCACCCCCGGGATATGGTTTTTCCATCAGTAGTATTTTCTCCTCCAATGGGGGATAGGGTGGTTTTAAAAAACGGGATGACATTGTTCATCTTAGAGGACCATGAACTTCCCCTGGTCAACTTAACGGCAATAATCCGGACAGGTTCGGTTTATGACCCCCCAAAAAAATCCGGATTGGCCGAAATTACCGGTAATGTAATGCGAATCGGAGGAACTGCTTCATTAAGCCCGAAAGAGGTTAGCGGCCGGCTGGAATATGTCGGGGTGTTAATGAAAGTGGAGGTGGGAAATAAAAAAGGATTTGACGGAACCCTTTCGAAATTTGGCAAAGTTCGTACGATTGAGCTGGAAGGGGATGGAAGATGAAAAGAGATAAATTAGCAGGAAAAAAGGCATTGATTGGAAAATAACTATACGAAAGGATGGATACTGTGAGTGACACCATTAAGCCGAGGACTATGATTACGACTTTTATTGTAGTTCTGTTCATAAGCGTTGCAACATCATCAATTTGCTCCCGCCATTACTTTGACCGTACATGCAAGCCCCAGCTTAATCAGTATGCACAGGTCATACAAATGGAGACATTAACCCTCAATGCTTTGATCCGAATTTTAGTAGAAAAGGGGATTATTGGCAGGGAGGAAATCAACCTGGAATTGAATAAAATCACCACTGAACTGGAAAAAATCCTTGAGGAGGCAAAGAACAAGGATAACTGATTGATTGTATAGCGGAAATTTTCCTTTTTCGGATCAACAGGGAAATTTTGAAGACAACCCGGCATCATGGATTACCAAAAATTATTTAAACTTCAATAACCATGGGTGACCATATTTTCACTGACAACCAAAAATCTGAAAATTATATTATAAATAGTAAAAATTCGAAATACTCCTACAAATGATTGGCTGATCCACCAAAAAAAACGGTTATTTACGCTCTGTAATTATTATTTTTTCAAAAGGCAAGTGATGATCATTACCAATGCTACGGTGTTGACCATGAATAAAGAAGATTCGGTAAATAAAGACTCAGCCGTGGCAGTAAAGGACGATCTTATCGTTGATATTGGGGGGTCAAGGAAAATAAAAGCCCGGTATGGAGAAGAAGAGGAGATTGATGCCCGGGGAGGAATTGTGATGCCCGGTCTTGTTAATACCCATACCCATGCGGCAATGGTCTATTTCCGGGGTCTCGCCGATGACCTGCCCTTGCATTCCTGGCTGGAAGATTATATCTGGCCGGCCGAACGAAAATTTGTTACCGAAAAATTTATAACCCAGGCGCTCTATACCGCTTGTGCCGAAATGATCAAGTCGGGCACCACTCTTTTTAATGATATGTATTTTTTTGAAATGAAGGCGGCGGAAGTGTTATCGAAGATAGGTATGAGAGGAGTGCTGGGGGAAGTTCTCTTCGATTTCCCAGGGCCCAATGCCAAGACACCCCAAGAGGGACTCGAATATACGGAAAATTTTATTAAAGAGTGGGGAAATCATCACCTGATCCATCCCGCGGTAGCACCACATGCTCCATATACCTGTTCATCCGATTTGCTGAAAAAATCCAGGGATCTGGCGGACAAATACGGCATTATCCTTCATATCCATGTTGCAGAAACCAGGCAGGAAGCGGAAATGATCGGAAAAGAAGGAAAAAGCGCGGTGGCTTATCTTGATGAACTTGACTGCCTGGCAAGTAACGTAGTGGCCTGTCATTGCGTATGGGTTTCAAAAAAAGACAGAGACATCTTGTACGAAAAAGAGGTAAAGATCTCCCATTGTCCCGTTAGCAACATGAAGCTTGCCTCGGGGGTAGCGCCGATTCCGGATATGCTTGACCGGAAAATCACGGTGGGGCTTGGCACTGATGGGGCTTCCAGCAATAACTCCCTCAATATGTTTCGCACAATGGACCTGACGGCAAAATTACATAAATTATATCTGAAGGATCCCACCGTTCTGCCGGCCAAAAAAGTATTAAGAATGGCTACGATTGAAGGAGCCGAGTCCCTTGGCCTTGAAGATGAAATTGGTTCTCTCGAAATAGGGAAAAAAGCCGATATAATAATTATAGATACGAAAAAGCCGCATATTACGCCTCTTTACGACCCCATGTCATTTATTTATTCAGCCAAAAGGAGTGATGTAAATACCGTCATGGTGGGGGGAAAGATTTTGATGCAAGAGCGGGAGCTAACCACCATTGACGAAGAGGAAGTTATTCAAACCGCAATGCAATTTGGCCAAAAAATGAAGGAGGAATTCGGCAATTAAAACTTTCGGCGGCAATAAAACGAATATTTTTATATCCGGCTCTTTAGCCTATGATCATATCATGGATTTCCCCGGCTATTTTAAAGACCATATCATGCCGGATAAAATCCACATGATCAATCTCTGTTTTATGGTGGAACAGATGGAAAAAAAATTTGGGGGAACTGCCGGCAATATCGCCTATGCCTTAGCTAAATTGAATGAAAATCCCCTGATACTGGCAACCTTGGGATCTGACCACCAGAATTACCTCGATTGGTTAAAGCGAGTTGGTCTTTCCCGAGACGGAGTTAAAATTATTGAAAAAGAGTTCACTGCCACCGCCTTTATTGTTACCGATCGGACTGATAACCAGATTACCATCTTCAACCCCGGAGCAATGAGATATCCTTCAGATTTTAATAATTTTGATCATATAACATCTGAACAGAGCCTGGGGATCGTCTCTCCGGGTGATCTAGGAGATATGGCAAAATATCCCCGGATTTTTAAGGAGCGGGGGATCAGATATATCTTTGATCCCGGGCAGTCCATTCCGGCCCTATCAGATGACATTATCAGAAAGGGTATCAAAGGCGCCCTGATATTAATTGTGAATGACTATGAATTGCAGTTGATTATTGACCGAATCAAACTGGAACTCCCTGGTTTACTTAAGTTATGTGAGTATGTCATTGTTACCAAGGGGGAAGACGGCTCCATCATCCACAAGGGATCGGGGAAAGCCGAAATTCCGGCGGGTAAGGTTAAAAATCTGATTGATCCCACCGGTGCGGGAGACGCTTACCGGGGAGGACTGATTAAGGGATTGATCGAGGGGAGAGATGTCAGGGAAGCAGCCGGTTGGGGGACGGTTTGTGCCTCATATTCCGTTCAATCTTACGGCACCCAGGAATATCAATTTTCCCGGCAGGAATTTGACAAAACACTATCAGAATATTTAACCTCATTAAAAACAATTGGGCCAACTTAAAAAAAGTAAAGCCATGGGTTGATTATCTTAAGGAAATAGACGTTTTATTAATTAATTTTGACTTAATTAGATTTTATACCTAAAGTCGATAAATTTCTAATTTTTTGCCGAATGAAAACAACAGATATTTTTCCTTATTTGAGGTAAAAAGGTGCAAGGATGAAATTCCTTTTTCAAATTCAAAGTATCCATGTAAAGATGATAATCTCGGTGGGACTGGTCTTTACTGTTTGCATGGCAACAGGTGGTTATTTTATTATCAAAACTCAAGAAAAGCAGCGGCTGTTAGCTAACCAGCGGAGATTGGAAGTAATCGAAACCACTATTGAGAGATCTCTTGCTTACGCTATGGGCATGGGGAGATCAGAAGAAGTTCAGGCCACCTTAGAGATGATTGGGGCACAGAAATACATTAAAACCCTGCGAATTTTTTCTGATAAGGGGATTATCCTCCGTTCCGCCAAAAAGGAGGAAATCGGCAAGAAAGTAGCCCCGTTGTACATGGATGCACTTCAAAAGGAAGACTACCGTTTTGTTCGAAAAAAAGAGAATGAATCCCATCAAATCAATACGTTAATTCAACCAATTCCCAACCACCCTCGATGTTATTCATGTCATGATCCGGCCGAGAAGATTACCGGTGTTTTAGAGATCGGCATTAGCCTGGCCTTTGCTGAAAAGGATATTGCTTTATTATATAAAACAGTTTTTTCCATTGTGATCGCAACCCTGATAATCATGTGTTTGATCGGCACCTTACTCCAATTTAATATTATACATAAGCCCTTAAAAGAGTTGACCGGCAAGATGAAGGACGTGGAGGCGGGAGATTTAAATGCCCGGGTCAAACTGGAGCAGAGTGATGAACTGGGAAGGCTGGGTAAAGGTTTTAACGCGATGGTCCAAAAGCTTGATCAGGCCCAGAAAGAGGTAAAACGCTATCATCAGGAGCAGATGGCCCGCGTGGATCGGCTGGCTTCGATCGGGGAGATGGCGGCGGGCCTTGCCCATGAAATAAGAAATCCCTTAACCGGCATCAGCGGAGCCGTTCAGATAATCGCCGATGATTTCGATTCCCAGGATCCCAGAACTGATATTACTGTTGAGATATTAAAACAGATCGATCGAGTAAATAATACCATAAAAGATCTCCTCGCATATTCCCGGCCCCCCTCTCCCCACTTGAAAAAATCCGACATTCATAATGTGCTGGATGAAGCTATTTTCCTGACCAGCCCCGCTGCCGTTAAAAATCAAGTAAAAATTGAAAAATCTTATTGTTCCACATTACCTGCTATTTCCTTTGACTCCCATCAGATTCAACAGGTTTTTCTGAATATTTTTCTAAATGCCGTTCAGGCAATGCCGAAAGGCGGTAACTTAATCATTAAAACCGTGCTCAAAAAAGATGACGGGAATGATAAAATTGTAGTTGAGGCAAAGGATGACGGACCGGGGATATCGCCGGAATCTATTGATAAGATATTTAAACCATTTTTTTCCACCAAGCATAAGGGCACCGGTTTGGGGCTATCGGTAGTACAAACTATTATGGAACAGCATAAGGGAAATATTACGGTCGAAAGCGGGCTTGGCAAGGGCACTACCTTCAGCATGATATTCCCAATCATATAATAAAAGGATTTTTTATGTTGCCGGACAATATACTTATTGTTGAAGATGAACATTTAATTAGTTTATCGCTGAAAAAGAATTTATCTCAGGAGGGGTATGAAATATCAATAGCGGAAAGCGGCGAAGATGCTCTGAAAATAATAGATGAGCAACTTCCCGATTTAGTTCTTCTGGATATTATGCTTCCAGGCATCAACGGAATAGAGGTGCTGAAACGAGTTAAAAGCCTGGATGATGAAATTCCGGTAATAATGATGACCGCAAGCGGGGAAGTTGAGACTGCCGTAACGGCTATGAAAATGGGGGCATATGATTATGTAACAAAGCCGTTTAAACTGGAGGTAATCCGCAAAGTAGTCAGCAAGGCACTGGAGACGATCAAGCTAAAAAAAGAAGTCGCTTATCTGCGTAAGACACAAAAGGAGCAGTTCGGGTCGGATAACATAGTCGGAACCAGCCCCGCAATGCAGGAGGTATTTACCCGAATCAAGCAGATAGCAGGGAGCGATGCCACCACCATCTTGTTGAGGGGCAAAAGCGGGACCGGGAAAGACTTAATTGCCCGAACCATTCATTACCAGAGTTCCCGGTTTGATCGGCATTATGTTGAAATCAACTGTGCCGCCATCCCCGAGAACCTTTTGGAGGCTGAGTTACTGGGGTATGAAAAAGGGGCATTTACTGATGCCAAGATCAGAAAAAAGGGAATTCTGGAATTGGGAAACGGAGGGACAGTTTTACTTGATGAGATCAGTGAGATGAGTACCCAGACCCAGGCAAAGCTTTTAAGGATCATAGAAAATAAAAGATTTCGAAGATTGGGTGGCTTGGAGGATATTGAGGTGGATATCAGGATAATTGCCGCCACCAATCGGGATCTATGGGCTGCGGTGGCAGACAAAACCTTTCGGGAAGATCTTTATTACCGTCTCAAGGTCTTTCCCATTTACCTCCCTTCCTTGCGGGAACGAAAAGAAGACATTATTATTCTTACCAAGCATTTTATCCATTTATTCAATGGGGCATTTCGTAAGTCGGTGAAGGGAATTTCCCGGAAAGCAGAAGATTTTTTCTTGAAATATAACTGGCCCGGAAACGTCAGGGAACTGAAGAACGTTATTGAGCGGGCGATGATTTTGGGAGAAGGGCAGGAAATTTTGCCCCAACATCTGCCTCGGGAGATTGTAAGCAATACTCCCTCCGAACGGATGGGAGCAGAAAAGTTCGAACTCCCCCCCGAGGGAATTTCACTGGAATCGATAGAAAAAGATTTTATAGAACAAGCCTTAAGTAATGCCAAGGGCAATCAAACCCATGCCGCCCAGCTACTCAATATTTCCCGCGATGCCTTGCGGTACCGGATGAAAAAGTTTAGTTTCATATAAAAAGGGACGTCATTCCTGAATATTTTTTTATACCTATTCACCCCCTGCCTTCAACATTATTGTCGATTGATGATAATGTTTTGCCACCAATCCAGAATATTGTCCCGCCAGGATTCGATAATCTTCCACCAATTATTTTGAGAAGCCGAAACCGTTACATAATCAGTCCTGGTTTCAGTGCTGCTTCCCCCGGCATTGGTTACAGTCAGGGTAACCGTATAAGATCCTTCAGCGGCGTATTGATGGGTGGGATTCTGCTCGCTGCTTTCGCCCCCGTCTCCGAAATTCCACGACCATGAGGTGACATCCACCGCGCTTGAACCGGTAAAGGATGTCGTCAAGGGAGCCTGTCCCTGGGTGGGAGTTCCGGCGAAGTTAATGATCGGAGGATTGGGAGGAAGATTGGCCGAAACCGTTACATAATCGGTCTTGATTTCAGTGCTGCTTCCCCCGGCACCGGTTACAGTCAGGGTAACCGTATAAGATCCTTCAGCGGCGTATTGATGGGTGGGATTCTGCGCGCTGCTTTCGCCCCCGTCTCCGAAATTCCACGACCATGAGGTGACATCCCCAGCGCTTGAATCGGTAAAGGATGTCGTCAAGGGAGCCTGTCCCTGGGTGGGAGTTCCGGTGAAGTTACTGGTTGGTGGGTCAGGAACAGCGGCGGAAAAATCAAATTTTGCCACAAAAGCGTCTCCGGAACCGTGATAAGTTGTATCGTAAGCAGTGGTGGTAAAATCGTTTGACAGAGTCCCCCCGGCAATATAGAGATTGTCATTTGAGTCGATGGATAGTGAATAAGAGTTATCCCAACCACTGCCTCCCAGGAAAGTCGAGGTGAGGAGTTGCTCTAAATTGCCATTGAGACCAAGGATAAAGGCGTCGGAGCCGGCTAAAATTTTGTCAGTGGCATCAGAGGTGGTGGGAAAGTCGTTTGAGGCGGTATAACCGGTTACGTAAATGTTTCCCTCCGAAGATACCGAGAGGGAATTAGCGCTGTCATATTCGCTGCCTCCCAGGAAGGTTGAGGCTGCAAGCCCGCTAAGATCGCCATTAAATTTTGCCACAAAGGCGTCTCCGGAACCGTTGGCGGCGGCATCATAAGAACCGGAAGTAG
>DAOWNY010000085.1 GCA_030642325.1 Deltaproteobacteria bacterium | reverse complement strand
ATCAGAATGCTACGGAAGAATTCAGGGAACTGAGAAACGATATGATGATAATTTTGCAGAAAGAATCCGAGCTGCAGGAAATAGTGCAACTGATAGGAGCCGATGCCCTTCCGGAAAATGAAAGAGCGGTGATGGAAGTAGCCCGTATGGTCAGGGAAGATTATTTGCAGCAGCATGCTTATCATGAGGTTGATTCTTATTGTTCCCTGGAAAAGCAGCTTAAGATGTTGAAGGTGATTAAAAAATATTATGAGGAGACTCAAAAAATATTAAATAAAGGTGTGGGCATTGAGAGGGTTATTGCGTTAACCATCAAGGACGAAATTGCCAGGATGAAATATATACCCCAGGATCAATTCGAAGACAGGTGTGTTAAAATTATTAAGTTGATGGAAGAACAATTCGAGTCTTTAGCAGGGGAGTCACTATGATGGCTGAAAATATTAAAGCCAGGGAATACCGGACCGTAAGGGAAGTATCAGGTCCTTTGTTGATAGTTGAAGGGATTGAGGGGGTAGCTTACGGAGAAGTTGTTAATATTGTCACCCCCGGAGGAGATGAGAGAACCGGTCAAGTTCTGGAGGCAAAAGAAGGTGTGGCCGTTGTTCAGGTATTTGAAGGCACAAAAGGGATTGACATTGGAAATACAAAAATCAGATTCACGGGAGAAATAATGAAGCTGGGGGTATCAAAAACCATGCTGGGAAGATTTTTCGATGGGTTGGGAAGACCCATCGACGGCGGCCCCCCAATAATACCGGAAGAAAGGTTGCCCACCACGGGGGCGGCTATTAATCCCACCGCACGGGCTTATCCCAATGAATTTATCCAGACCGGGATTTCAACCATTGACGGGATGAATACTTTGGTTCGCGGACAGAAGCTCCCCATATTCTCCGGAGCGGGGATGCCCCACAATGAGTTGGCAGCCCAAATTGCCAGACAGGCTACCGTATTAGGATCAGAGGAACCTTTTTCCGTGATTTTTGCTGCCATGGGAATTACCCATGAAGAATCCAATTTTTTCATGAGGGACTTTGAAAGAACCGGTGCATTGGAGAGAATAGTGGCCTTCATTAATCTTGCGGATGACCCTGCCATCGAAAGGATTATTACTCCGCGAATGGCATTGACCACTGCGGAATACCTGGCTTTTAAACATGATATGCATATTTTGGTTATTCTTACCGATATGACCAATTATTGCGAAGCCTTGCGGGAAATTGCGGCGGCTCGGAACGAAGTGCCGGGGCGAAGAGGCTATCCGGGCTATATGTATACTGATTTGGCGATGAATTATGAAAGGGCCGGCAGAATCAGGGGAAAGAAAGGTTCCATCACTCAAATGCCGATCCTAACCATGCCCGATGACGATATAACCCATCCCATCCCCGATCTTACCGGGTACATTACCGAGGGACAGTTTGTTTTAGCCAGGGATCTTCATCGAAAAGGGATTTATCCTGCGGTGGATGTGCTTCCCAGCCTTTCACGACTGATGAATGAGGGTATTGGGGGTAGTAAGACCCGGGAGGATCATCTGGGGGTTTCCGATCAATGCTATGCTGCCTACGCAGAAGGAAGGGATATGAGGGATTTAATAGCGGTAGTGGGTGAAGAAGCCCTTACCGAAAGAGATAAATTATATCTTAAATTCGCTGAGCGTTTTGAGAGTGAATTCGTAACCCAAGATCGCGAAGACAATAGAACCATTGGTGAGACTTTAGACCTTGGTTGGAAGCTTTTATCGATACTGCCGGAAAATGAGTTAAAAAGAATCGATGAGAAGCATATCAAGAAGTATCATCCCAAGTATCGATCCAAGGAAGCATAGGAAGACAGCAGATGGCAACAGATATAATTGAAGGTGTTAAGCCGACAAGGATGGAGCTTTTAAAGCTTTCTCACAGAGAAAGTTTGGCTGATAAGGGGCGTAAACTTCTAAAAGAAAAGAGGGACGCTCTAATTGCCGAGTTTCTGGAAGTGGTGAAAGATGTGCGGAGCGCCCGCAAGGACGTGGAATCTAAGCTGAGGACGGCATACCACGATCTATTCATCGCCCAGGCCCTTATAGGCACCAGGACGGTGGGGGAGATATCCGGGGCTTGCAGCCGGGAGATCAAGGTAGAATTTGCCATTAAAAATATCATGGGGGTGAAAGTACCCATACTTTCCATGGAAAAGATTGTCCGGAAGTTGAATGAGCGGGGCTATGGACTGGTTAACACTAACTCTAAGCTGGATGAGGCTGCAAGGAATTTTGAAGAGGCGCTGGAATTAATCATAAAACTGGCGGAAATTGAAGAGACCGTTAAAAAATTAGCCCAGGAAGTGGAAAAAACAAAAAGAAGGGTTAATGCCCTGGAGTATATAATTGTTCCTCGCTTGCGAGCAACCGTAAAATACATCAGGATGCGCCTCGAAGAGATGGAAAGGGAAAGTTTTATCCGGCTGAAGCATATCAAGGCTACTTTAGAATCCCGGGGTTAAAGATAATTGTAACTACCCATAGATATTAAACATATTTACATCGTTACAAAATTCATTTCATTGAAAAAACCGTGAACTGAAAACCGTGAACGGCTACAAAATATTTAATATTCAATTTACCATGTAATTATCAGTATCAATTTTTTTGAGTGTGCTGTTTTTTTTGGAAGGCTTGCAATTTATCTATCTAGCTATTGGAAATAGTTTTTTAACACCATTTCGACCTGCCTGATTGCTACCTCCAACTCATCATATTGCCGGTCAGGATTTCCATCTATTTTACATTAAAAGCAACTGCGGATCTGGAAAAAATAATCCGAGCGATCGAATTTAAGTGATTGTGTTAAATGATTATTGAGTTCACTCCGTAAGCAATTGATAACTGTTTGTTTTATCTTGAGAGTTTATAGTTTTTGCTAACTACACGAATTTTAAAGAAATATCGTATTGGCTACACTGTTATTCCAGCTAACCTAATCCTCGAATCCCATTGGGGAGCGTGAACGGCAGAACTTTAGTATGAATGGAATCCAAAAAGGACAACAAGTAGCTCATGAAATTACAGTTTTTCTTTGTTGAGGCCAAACCTGATGGGCTCAAAATTGCTTAAGTGAACAAAATAGCCATTTTGTGTAGTTAACCGGTTGAACCGATATTTACTGCGGATTACCAAAAAAAATTTTACAGGTAAGTATTGAAAAAGTACCTTCATAAGAGAGCAAAGAAGAAAGAGGATATCAGGGTTAAATTATTATTGCTTTTTTGGATCGCTCAGTTTTTTGCTTTGGCGGGAATGGTAGGGGGAATCATTTTTTTTGTTTTAATTGCCTTAAAGGTAATCCAATAAACGGGTTAAGTAAATGAAAGAAACAGCGGTGGTGATTCTGGCCGGTACCCGGGAAGCGAAAATGAAATCGAATCTCGCGAAGGTGTTGCACCCCCTTTGCGGAGTTTCCATGCTGAGTTTTTCTTTAGGAGCGGCCCGGCATATTAATCCTGCCAAGACAGCAATCGTGGTCGGAGAGCAGGGAGAAAAGATCCGGGAGGAATTTAGCAATCCAGGTTCAGTGTTTATCAATGAAAAGGAGGATTCCCCAGCGGTTACACTTTCTTTGCTAAGACAATTTTTAAACGGAGTTGATGGGGTGGTGGT
The DNA here is from genome assembly GCA_030642325.1 of Deltaproteobacteria bacterium. Classification (GTDB taxonomy): domain Bacteria; phylum Desulfobacterota; class DAOWNY01; order DAOWNY01; family DAOWNY01; genus DAOWNY01. Next base: position 3,854 of record DAOWNY010000085.1, on the reverse strand, counting down.
CGTCCTTCCCGGTGATGCACCTCTTTTACGAGGGGAAACCCTTAAAAAGTTATTGTTATTTTATGAAGATTTAAAACCTGCGGTGGCACTTTTATCGGCAATTGGCCGAGAAAAGGTTGACCCATTAATATATTGTTTTAATTCCGTTCATTTGTTGAGTGTAATTGACGGGTTTAAGGAAGATGATTTTCCTGTCAATTTCCATTTGGGCGAGTTGATGAAGCTGACAGCTCAAATGGGGGGGGAAACAGAAACTTTTTTTATTGATGACCCGGATGAGGTTCTTGTTGTAAACGATCGAGTCGATTTGGCGATGGCAAACCGGATTTTGAGGGATAGAATAATTAAGAAGTTGATGTTGGAAGGGGTTACTTTCATTGATCCCCAAGTTACCTACATTGATAAGAGAGTAAAAATCGGAAGGGATACCGTAGTATATCCGAACTGCTACCTTCAGGGAAAGACAATCATCGGGGAGGAATGTATTATCGAAGCAGGGACCAAGATCGTTGATTCTGAAATTGGAAACTCGGTAATCATTAAAGTTTCTTCCGTGATTAGTGAAAGCATTATCAAGGAAGGGGCTACCATCGGACCATTTGCCCATCTCAGGCCCCAGACTGAACTGGCGAAACAAGTCAAGATAGGAAACTTTGTGGAAGTAAAAAAATCAAAGGTGGGGGAGGGCTCGAAAGCCTCCCATCTCACCTACATCGGGGATTCTGAAATTGGTAAAAATGTGAATATTGGTTGCGGAACCATTACTTGTAATTATGATGGAAAAAATAAGTACCGTACCATCATTGAAGATGGTGTTTTTGTGGGAAGTGATACTCAATTTATTGCTCCGGTAAAAATAGGTGAAGGTTCCACCATCGGAGCAGGTTCGACCATTACCAAGGATGTTCCGCCCAACTCATTGGCCTTGAGCCGGACAAAACAGAAGATATTGAGAAAACTTAGGGTCAAGGAAGAGGGTAATAAGAGTTAAATTCAATTATAGATTGGTGAGTTTCTATGTGTGGAATTTTGGGATACATTGGTGGGAGGGAGGCAACCCCGCTATTGCTGGATGGTTTAAAAAGGCTTGAATATAGAGGCTATGACTCTTCGGGAATTGCAGTTATTTCAGAGGGGAAGCTTATTGTTCGAAGAAGTATGGGAAAGCTCAGCCAACTGGAGACACTTATTGAAAAGGAGCCGGTGGATGGGAAGATCGGAATTGGTCATACCCGATGGGCAACCCACGGAAGACCTTCGGAGATGAATGCCCATCCTCATAAGGCCGGTAAGATTGTGGTCGTGCATAACGGGATTATTGAAAATTATTTATCCTTAAAAGAGATGCTTATGGGGGAAGGTCATACCTTCAAGTCGGAAACAGATACTGAAGTGCTCTCACACCTCATCCAGAGATATATTTTTAAGGGAAAAAATTTTGAGGAGGCAGTTAGATCGGCATTGGAGGATCTTCAGGGGTCTTATGCCATCGGGGTTCTTTCGGAAAGTGATCCCGGAAAATTGATAGCCGCCCGCAATGAGAGCCCCTTGATTATAGGAATGGGGGTGGATGAATTTTTTATTGCGTCCGATGTTCCCGCCATATTAAACCATACACGAGACGTGATTTTTCTGGACGATGAAGAGATGGCAATTATTTCTAGAGGCGACATAAAGATAACCGACCCGAAAAGAAAGGAGGTAAAGAAAAATATTGTAAAGATTAACTGGAGCCCCACCCAGGCGGAAAAGGGGGGTTACAGGCATTTTATGTTAAAAGAGATCTTTGAGCAGCCCCAAGCAATTATCGACACGTTTCGGGGGAGAATCTTAAAAGAGAAGGGAGAAATTTATTGGGAAGAAATCAATTTATCACCCAGGAAACTGGAACCGATTAAGAAAATAGCAATCATTGCATGTGGAACTTCCTGGCACGCTGCCCTCATTGGAAAATTTATGATCGAAGAGTTTTGCCGGATTCCCGTGGAAGTCGATTTAGGGTCTGAATATAGATATAGAGATCCGATTGTTAACCATCAAACACTATTAATCCTTATTAGCCAATCAGGAGAAACGGCGGACACCTTGGCCTCTTTGCGAGAAGGGAAAAAGAAGGGGGCTTCCACAATAGCCATCTCAAATGTGGTGGGAAGCAGCATGGTTCGTGGATCCGACGGAGTAATTTATACCCATGCCGGTCCCGAAATCGGCGTTGCCTCAACCAAGGCATTTACTACACAGTTGGTGGCCCTCTATTTATTGACCCTTCACCTTGGAAAGGTTTTTAATACAATCAGCGCTGAAAAAAGAAGGATGATGATCCAGGAACTAATTAGGTTGCCCCATCAGGTGGAAGAGATTCTTAGAGAAGAATCAAAGATTGAAGAAATAGCACGTAATTATATGAAATGCAATGATTTTCTTTATTTAGGGAGAGGAATTAATTATCCCATCGCTCTGGAGGGGGCTTTAAAGCTGAAGGAGATTTCTTATATCCATGCCGAAGGGTATCCAGCTGGTGAAATGAAACATGGCCCCATTGCTCTGGTTGATGAAGAGATGCCGGTGGTAGTTTTGATCACTAGGGATAAAACCTACCGGAAGGTACTGGGAAATGTTGAAGAGATTAAAGCGAGAAAAGGTAAAATATTGGCAATTTTAGACCACAGGGATGAAGGGATGATGGAAAAGGTGGATGCCTCTGTTTTTTTACCGGGGACCAATGCCGCCTTAACGCCGATTTTATTTACTATTCCACTTCAATTGCTGGCTTATTACATTGGGGTATTTAAAGGAACTGATGTTGATCAACCGAGGAACTTAGCCAAAAGCGTGACTGTAGAATAGAATAATCTACTAAATATAAAATTTGAGGATTATTTTGAAACGTATTGTTTTGTTAGGTGGAAAGGGGACGTCTCCCACTCAGGATGGCAAAATAAATAAGGCAGGAGAAGAAATGTTGAATACCAGTTTATTGCCGCCGTATGTTAAGGGAATTGAGGTGGCTAATTTAAAAGAGTTTACTCCTTGCGAGGGAATTTCTCTGGAGGATGCCTTTGATGCTAAAATAGAAAAATTTATTCATAGATTGGTCGATGGTAAGATAAACGGCCTTTATTCAATAGTGGTTTATGACGTGGAAAAGAGATTGATTGAGGCGGTCTTAATGAAAACGAAGGGAAACCAGACCCGGGCATCTAAAATATTGGGCATAAATCGAAACACCCTGAGAAAGAAGATGTCAATGTTCGAAATATCTCATCAAGAGATCAAGGAAAGAGTGGCCGAGGATAAATGAAGACCGGATCGGTTGTTTTTTGACGGGCGAGGTTACCCGAACCAAAGATAAATTGGGGAAAAAATGGAAAACAAGATACCCATGACAAAAGAGGGGTACCAATCCTTGGTAAAGGATGTACAGCACCTCAAGAGGATAGAACGCCCTAAAATAATCGAAGAGATTTCAGTGGCAAGGGAACATGGAGATCTTTCGGAAAATGCGGAGTTTGATGCAGCTAAAGAGAAGCAGTTTCTGCTGGAAAAGAAAATTGCTCAGATTGAACAAAATCTTATTAAGGCGGAGGTAATTGATACCGCGACCATTGACACAGAGCGGGTAGTGTTTGGGGTAAGCGTGCATCTTCAGGATGAGGAGGATGGAAAGACAGTTAATTACAAGATCGTGGGATCTGATGAGGCAGATCCGAAAAAAGGGAAAATATCGGTCAATTCGCCGCTTGCCAGGGCGCTGATTGGTAAAGAAGTGGATGAAACCGTGAATGTTAAACTTCCCTCGGATGTTAAGAGTTATACGATTTTAGAAATAAATTTTTAAAAAGAGTTGAAAAATT
>DAOWNY010000295.1 GCA_030642325.1 Deltaproteobacteria bacterium | reverse complement strand
TGAGACCCATCTCATTTTCCAGGGCCTTAATCGATTTTTTGAGGTTGATCAGGTCCGGATGCTTATCCGTGAGTCTTACCTCCATACCGGCCAGGTCTTTTTTCATTTCCTTCAGATGGATTACCCTGTCACGAAATTCATCCCCGGGGGCCACCTCTTTTTCCAGGGAATTGATCTCCTTTTTTAATTTGATCAAATCCGGATGTTTTTCACTGAGGAATGCCCTGGTGGTAATATATGAGGTATTAAAATATTTCAACCTGTCTTTGGGGCTTAGGGGCAATCCATCCGCTCCCCGCAGACCCGGCAAATCCGGATCGATTCCGGCCAGCTGTCCCTCCAGATAGATCTTACGTTCCCGGATACTTTTTATCTGTTGTGCGATATTCTCCACTGTAACTTCAAGTTTTTGAAACATCTGGAGGTTTAAATTGGCCATCTCCGGAAGGGACCGGAAATGCGTTTTCTTGAATTCGGCGACTTTTTTTTCCAATTGGTCGATGATATTATTTTGGGTTTTAATCTCCGCTTCCATAAAATCCGAGGTGCTTCTTGCTTTTTCTTCACGAATCTTCAGATTCTGTTCCAGATAGAGAGAGGTAAGTATGTTGGCAACCTTCTCCACCTTTTTGGGGTTTTCCCATTGATAAGAAAGCTCAAAGGCAATGGTTACCGTAGAGGACCGCCCTGTACGCTCGTTTATTATCTCGGCGCTTTTGGCATCGATACTGATGTCTTCCCGCATCCTTTCAATCACCTCTTCGGTGGTCTTCCTTTTTATGAGATCATCATAAAGGTTAAACTGGTTAATAATTTCCAGCAGCCTGGTCCGGCTCATGATACGGTAATTGATGGTTTGCAGGACTTCTTCCACTACGGTGTGGACGGTGGATTGAACGAAATCAGGGGGGATCTGCTGGCCCTCGATGAGAATCACCGCGGTTGATTTGTAGATGGAAGGAAGAAAAAAAGCGACCATGGCGCTTACAAGAAAAACCACCAGAAAAGAGATGATTAAACAATGTTTACGCCGTTTAATAAGATCGGTAATATCACTTAAATTTTGGATTTGGGCCGACAATGGGTTACCTTTGAAAATGTTAATTCTATGGATTTACAATTACAAAATCCATTCAGTTTTTATTTTTTTCCAACAACAGCCGATCAATAACCCCCTTAAAATAATCCAGGGACTGAGCACCTCTTATAACCACACCATTTACAACAAATGCGGGGGTTCCGGTCAATTTAAGCACTGCTGCCTGTGCCTGCTCTGATTGAATTTGTTTTGCTATCTCCTCTGAATTTCGATCTGTATTAAACCGCCCCATATCAAAACCTAAATCCCGGGCAAAATTCAGAAACATCCCCTCATTCAAGCCGGAAAAATTTTTAAAAAGCAGGTCGTGGTACTGCCAGAATTTTCCCTGTTTGCCCGCAGCCAGAGCTGCCCTGGCTGCGGGAATCGCCTGCTTATGAAAACTGAGCGGAAGATTTTTAAATACCAGCCTCACCTTCTCCGGGTATATTCTCATGATCTTATCGACTGTATTGGCTCCCCTTGCGCAATAGGGACATTCAAAATCCGTATATTCAATAATGGTAATCAAGGCATCCTCAGGGCCTTTGGTCGGGTTATTATCGGCGACAGGATCCTTAACCCGATTTTTGAAACTCTCCTCCAGAAGCTTTTCTTGCTTCTTTTTCCGCTGATTTCTCGTATAGTTATTAACTGTGTCATAAATCAGTTTCGGATTTTCCTTAATCACCTCTTTAACAATTTCGCGCAGCTTATTTTCCTCAATGGCGGCGGGGCCATCTGCCGTGGCTGTAACCTGACTAAAAAAGATTATGCATAAAGAGCCTATAATACTGATTGCCATGTTTTTCATTAATGAATGTCTTCTCCTTTCTTCCTAAAATAATTTTGGAATCATCATCCAGGGCACTTTTCTTTTGTAATCCAAATATTTTTTTCCATATTCTTTAACAAGATTCTTTTCTTCAAGGTATATGATGGGTAGAAATAAAAAAAAATATATAATGGAAAACAGAAGGGCATATAATGAGCTAAGGAGGATAGCCATACCGATAGCCAATAGACCATTGCTCATATACAGGGGATGCCGGATCTTTCCATATATTCCTTCGGTAACCAGACTGCCGTTTTTTTTTGATGCGGGAGCAGGCATTGCCCCCAGCTTTTTTTGACCCAGAAATTTGATGATAAAATTTGCCGCCAGGATAATTATCCCGAAAGTTATCGCAACCGGCAGCGGTATACCCATCTTAGGCCCTTTAGTAAAAGGTAATATTACCGGCGGCGCTATAAAGGTAGCCAACATAAAAATCATAACTGCAGGTTTCGGCAACCGGTTTTCAGCTCCACTCAGAGCTTTATTTGAACCGAGAACCATATGACTGTTGTATAGCCGGTTTAATATATAATAATCCAGAGAACGGGTTCGCTGAAAAATTCTTTTGGCATTATTTTTTCCTCTACCGGTAATTTTTCCGTAAAATATCTAATAAAATTATCTCCATATTCCCATCCGTATCTCACCCATTGATTCTAATATTTTGTAATTACTTAAGAATTCAGAAGTCAGAAGCCAGAATTCAGAATAGAAAAAGTGCAGGCCCCCAGCAACTTAACGACTTCTTCTGGCTGAGACATCAACTGTGAGGTATCACCATAAAAAAGATTTTACCAGA
>DAOWNY010000024.1 GCA_030642325.1 Deltaproteobacteria bacterium | reverse complement strand
ATCGACCAGAACTGTGACGGTACCGACATGGAATGCCCGCCGGGGCCGGATTTTATAGATAATGACGGGGATGGTTACACGGAAAATCAGGGAGATTGCGATGATACTAACCCGATAATCTATCCGGGAGCCCAGGAAGTCTGTGGGGACCGTATCGACCAGAACTGTGACGGTACCGACATGGAATGCCCGCCGGGGCCGGATTTTATAGATAATGACGGGGATGGTTACACGGAAAATCAGGGAGATTGCGATGACAACAATCCCTCCGTTAACCCGGGAGCAGAAGAGATTTGCGGTGACGGGATCGACCAGGACTGTGACGGCTCCGACATGGAATGTCAGCGATAATTATGTCAATTCCACATAAATTTTTACAAAGGATTGCACTATGGAAAAAAGATATGGATTTTTGATTTCATTAATCATAACCTTTACTTTTGGCTGCAGCAATAGTTTGGCGGCGGATTATCAGATTCAAACCGGTTTTAATTACGAATGGTGGGAAAGTAACAATAATGACAAAGGCAGTCAGATTTATCTACCGGTCAGGGTCGGGGTTGAGTATCAAAAATTTTCTTTTCTCGTGCTTACCGCCTTTACCAGTACGGAATCGGACCCATCCGGTGCCCGGAATCATTCCCTTTCCGGCGTAATAGACACAAAACTCAATTTATCCTATCTCATCACAGACAAGCTCCCTGTGGATATAATCCTGGGGATGGATTTTAACCTTCCCACCGGCAAAGATGACCTGAAGGAAAGGAAACTCAGTGTTATGATGGATCCGGATCTGATTTCGATCGTAAATTTTGGGGAAGGCTTTAATGTCAATCCTACTTTTTCATTGGCCAAAGAATGGGAAAACTGGGCAGCCGGTATTGGAATCGGCTATCTATGGCGGGGAGAGTACGATTATAGCACGACAATTCAAGATTACGATCCTGGTAATATCCTAAGTATCACCGGCGAAGCAATCTACGACCTCCTGCCAAACTGGAGAGCCAAATTATTCTGTGAGTACGCCGATTATGGAACGGATGAGGTTGATAATACACACTACTACCAGGAAGGTGATTTTTTACTTATCGGGATGGGGCTTGATCACTACCGAACCGATTGGGATGCTTCCTTGAACCTAAAAAGCATTTTTAGGAATAAGAGTAAGTTTCAGGAAGGTGCCCAAGGGCTCAAAACGGAAGACAAAAATAGTTACGGCGATGAATGGATAGCAGACTTTTCCTGCCGGTATTATCTGAGTGAAGAAACAACTCTAAATACACTGATACAATTTCTTTGGATTGACGAAAATGATTTTTCTTCAGGATCACCTCTATTTATCGGCAATAGAGAAAAAATAAGCTGTCGCCTGGGAATCACCAGGCTGTTGGCCCCCAATCTTACCGGTGTATTTAATATCAACGGCTTCTATATGGATGATGAAAGAAACTGGTATCACGATGAAGATCTTACCTATAAAGGATTTTCAGCCCAGATCAAATTAATCGGCAGATTTTAACCAAAAATTTTAGTAATCGTGGCCGCAAAAGACTGTTTAGGATCTGATTTCCTGAAGTAATAGTAAATTAAGATGGAAGAGATGATAAAACCCCCGATGCCGCCAAGCACTTTCATTCCCTCAGATCCGGTAACCTGACCGGTTAAAACAGTACCCGTAATGAGTCCAATGATAGGCATCAGGTAAGCGAAAAATGATCCTTTCAATACCAGTTGGGGATCTACTTCGATCCTTACCCGATCCCCTTTTTTTGCACCCAGACTGTTCTCCGCCACAATAAACATCTCCCCGCCCCTACCCTTTGTACAGGCTTGGCAACCGCCGCAAGCATCACTCTTTACAATCGATAATTTGGCCGCTTTTCCCATAAGCTCGACAACTTTAGCTTCCTCTTCCATCCCATGAACCTCGTTTTTGATCAAGTAAAACTATCCCGTAAAAGCTTCAATTCTGTGGAGCATCCCCCGCTTTGGCAGATGCACACATTAACCTCCACCCTCTTGCCGGATTATTTGCAGCTGCTGCAACTGACGGCCGAGCAACCTTCATAGCCGGAATTAAAACCTGAAAGGCTTTAGCTGCCCAAAACCCAAGCACGGAAAATAACTTTTTAACCGGCCCCCTTCTCCACTCGATGCAGCTAACATTGGCAAACCGAAGACTATTTCTCAAACTCTTCCCCACATCGAGAATGCCGACATCCAAATATCGGCATTCTTTTTTTGTATCAGTTAATGGGTGATCCGGTCAAGTAAAAACAGATACCCGGTTAAGCAACTTTCGCACAGGTAAAATTAGTTTCAAAACCATTCGGGATTTTATGCCCCGGAAACGGATAGAGATGATGACTGTTATAAAATATTTCAATATAAGTATCCGTTCACGGTTACACCAAATGATATAATTGATTAAAAAATAGAATTTCCCATACAATTAAATTATATAACGCCCCCTCAGGGCTTAAAAATATTTTATATCACACCCTCCCCCGGGGGTTACCCGGGAAGGTAAAAGTTAACCCCTTCAGGGTTTCTGATTGCATACAGCATTAATAAGAAACCACAATTTATACAAATAAAATTTCATGACCCGGGATTTTAAAAAAATGCCTTAATTAAGTATTATGAAGTCATATGAAACTGACCATACCTAATTGCTACTTTCCGGGGCCGACCCTTTTTTTCTTTAATTTACCTGAGTTGAAATAAAATTATATTTATTATATTTATATTTTAAAAAATTTAAATATAATTTTAATTCTTTTAAATACCTCGTAAAACTGCCTAAATATACATTATCAACAGCCCGGTTACAAAAAAAATATTGACACAAAAAATTTCATATAGTATCTAACTAAGATAAAGTGAATGAGTAATCATTCATTCAATGATTCCTTGCCTCAGAATAATAATAATTTTATGGGGATGCACGATTAAGAAGGAAAATACTGCAAGAAGAAGGAAGGGAACAATAGATTATGAAAGAAAAGAAAGGAACAATTGTAGCGATTATTGTTATGACGATTATGCTTGCAGCAGGTATTGCCGGGTACACCCAGACAGTTAAGGGGTCAGCGACGCCAACCAGAATTTTGTACAATACAAATGCGGGGAAGGTATTTTTTGACCACAAATACCATGCAGATGAAAAAGATTATAATCTCGGCATAGACTGTTCGGATTGCCATCACGCCTATGAAGGGGAAGATGAGCTGCCGCAATCCTGCGTTGAATGTCATGAACAGGGCGCAGAGGAGTCTTCCCGCTCAGAAGTGCTTCACAATCAATGCAAGGGTTGCCACGAGTCAGAAGAAAAAGGGCCAATCGAGTGTGACGGATGTCATCTCATGTAACTTTGGCAGGCTGTTTTTGGTGAGAAAAATTTTTGCAAAGGATTAAATCATGATCAAAAAATCATTTTGGGGGTTTAAGAAAACGGATCTGAAGTATGATTTAGATCCGCCTTCTTTTCGGGATGTTTCTCCTCCCCGTGAAGCTACAGTTTTCCTAAAAAGACCTAATAAAATTACCGGCGAAAAACTTTTCCAAGTCGGTAATCAGGTGAAAACCGGCCAGAAACTATCATCCTCATCAGATTCTTCAGAATATGTTATTTGCCCGGTAGCAGGAAAGATATCCGATATTTTCTCTTACTCCGATGCATACGGCCGTCATTATGATGGGATTAAAATCGAGTCAGGCGGAAAAGATGATTGGGATGACCAGCTTAAAGGAAAAGTGACATTAGAGGCGGCGATAGATTTTTTAGAATTCGCCCCCGGAAAATTTTCCTTCCGAAAATTTAAGGATGCTCCCAACAAAATCGATACCATCATAATCAACGGATTGGATGCAGACCTGGGAATCACCGTTAATCAGGGAATTTTAAAAACAAAATCTTCCGGGATCAAAAAAGGGATAGATCTTCTAAAAAAAATTACCGGGGTAAACAACGTAATCATAGTTGTTCCCGAAATACTTCAGGGGGAGGTAAAGAGTACCGGCTTAAGCGTAAAAATTCTTCCTGCCTCTTTTCCCAATGCCCTTCCGGCAATGATCATAAAAAATGTTCTGGATAAGGATCTTCCTGCCGGAAAAAATCCGGAAGATATTGGAGTTACTTTAATAAGTGCAGAAAGTGTCGCGGCTATTGCTTTTGCCTTTGATGGAGGTAAAATACCAGTTACCAAGGCATTGTCGGTAATACAAAAGGATGGAACAACTTCTAATGTTACGGCAAGGATTGGAACCCCCATTGGTGATATCCTTTCCTTCTGCAATGTTTCTGTGGGCGAAAACGACCGGATAATAATGGGGGGTTCCATGATGGGGACCGCCACTTATTCAAAAGACCTTCCCATTGAGCCGGATACTGATGCGATTACCGTTCAAAGCGAAGCAGATAGTGCGATTGTCTCGGATTACCCCTGCATAAACTGCGGTGAGTGCGTTAGAATCTGTCCGGCTAAGATCCAGGTGAATTTACTCGGAAAATATGCTGAGTTCGGTCTTTATGAAGATACCGAAAGGTGTGACATTTACTCTTGCATTGAATGCTCGTTGTGTGCCTATGTTTGTACTGCAAAAAGACCCCTTATGCAATACATCAAACTGGCCAAATATGAACTAGCGATAATAAAAAATTCGGAGGCAGTTGATGAATAATAGTAAAAAACTTATTGTTTCCCATGCACCCCATTGGCATAACGGAAGCAGCATTTCTGCCAAAAATATCAACATTATATTTGCCACTTTTCCTGCCTTGCTGATTGGATTATCGTACTATGGAATTCCGGCAGTGGGGGTAATTGCTCTTTCTATTGGCTGTGCCATGATTGCCGAATTGCTCATGAATCTTGCCATGAAAAGAGAGATATCCATCTCTGATGGAAGCGCGGCCTTAAGCGGCCTTCTTCTGGGTATGCTTCTTCCTGCCAGTGCACCATGGTGGCTGGTGGTAATCGGTTCCTTTCTGGTGATTGTCATTGGAAAACAGATCTTTGGGGGAATCGGATCAAACCCATTAAATCCTACTCTGATCGGTTATGCCATTCTCATGATCTCCTGGAAGGGTTTGCTTGACTACAATGAAGCACTTCTCGATTACGATCTTGGGTTCATAATGTCCTATCCCCTGGCAACCCTTAAACACTTCGGCGTTTCAGCAATTACTAAATATGACATGATAAATCTGTTTATGGGAAAACAGTCGGGGGGCATCGGGACTACCTGTGGGCTGGGGCTTTTAATCGGCGGTTTCTACCTTTTACTAAGAGGGTTCATAAGGTGGGAGATATCCCTCTCATTTTTGGTGGGAGTTTACGTTAGTGCTTTCCTCTTTAATATTTCCAATCCGGAAGGGTATGCATCACCTCTTTTTCACCTCTTAACCGGAAATATTATGCTCGGGGCGTTCTTTTTGGCCACCGACGATACGACCTCCCCGGTCAATTTTATCCCCATGCTTATCTTTGGATTGGGATGCGGAATTATGACGGTCCTTATCAGAAACTTAGGGGTGTATTATGACGGAGTGGTTTTTGCTATCCTCCTTATGAATATAACCAACCCTCTGCTGGATAAGATTTATCCGAAAGCGATAGGAAAGGTGGTAGAAAATGCGTGAAATTTTAAAGATGTTCATTGTTCTTGGAATTATTTGCGGAGTAGCGGGAGCACTTCTGGCGGGAGTTTATACCGGCACTATGGACAAGATTGAATATCAGGAGCTTAAGTTTGTAAAGGGCCCGGTGATTATGGAAGTCCTTCAAGGATGCACCAATAACCCGGTGGATGACCGTTTCAAGCTGAAATATGGAGAAGAGGAAGTAAAATTTTTTCCGGGGGTGTTCAACGGAAAATGCACTAAAATGGCTTTTGAGACCAAAGGATCCGGATTTGGCGGAGATATCGGAGTAATCGTGGCGGTAAATATCAGTGAAGATACGATTTCCGGGATGGGAATCACCACCCATAAGGAAACGCCGGGAGTCGGTTCGCGGGCCAAAGATTCGGTACCCTTTAAAAATAGCTTTGCCGGGCTATCGATAAACGACGACATTAAAATTAAGGCGGACGGGGGAACGGTCGACGCAGTATCGGGAGCAACCGTTACCTCCAAAGGTGTTTGTGCCGGTGTTAATACTGGTTCTACCATCTACAAAGAACTCAAAGATCAAATAATATCGAAAGCCAAAGAAATCAAATAAGGAGAATTACATGGGTCTTGTCAGGGAATTTACAAAGGGATTATGGGATGAAATTCCACCATTTCGCCTGGTGCTCGGGCTCTGCCCTACGCTTGCGGTTACCAAAACCTTAAAGGATGGCCTGGGAATGGGGCTGGCGGTTATATTTGTTTTGCTCTGTTCAAATGTCCTCATTTCTATTTTAAGAAACATTATCCCTCCCAAGGTAAGGATCGCTTGCTACATTGTAGTCATTGCAACCTTTGTGGTGATCGTAGAGCTGGTAATGCAAGCGTTCACCTATGAACTTTACCAGGATTTGGGAATATTCATCCCCTTGATTGTTGTTAATTGCATAGTGTTGGGAAGGGCGGAGGCCTTTGCTTCCAAAAACGGTGTCCTTGCTTCGGCTGCTGACGGGTTGGGAATCGGAGTGGGATTCACTCTATCTTTAACCGTTCTTGGCTCCATTCGTGAGGCACTGGGATGCGGCACTCTCTCCCTGAAAATTCCTTTTACTGATATTTCCCATGTTTACAATTTATTCGGACCATCCTTCAAGCCTTTTGCTTTCATGGTCAGTGCACCGGGGGCCTTCATCTGTTTGGGAATGCTTCTTTGTCTCATGAATATCATCGGAAATTTAAAAAAATCATAGGGGGTGTTCTTAAATGTCTGATTATTTACTTATGGCCATCAGTGCAATATTCATTAACAACATTCTTCTCGCTCAGTATTTAGGCAATTGTCCTTTTCTGGGTGTATCGAAAAAGATGGACACGGCTACGGGCATGGGAATGGCGGTTATATTTGTTTTAACCTTGGCCGGAGTTATCACCTGGATAATAGATGTTTATTTATTATGCCCCATGGATTTGGTTTATCTTCGAACCATTGTCTTTATCCTGGTAATTGCCGCTTTGGTCCAATTTGTTGAAATTTTCTTAAAAAAGATGGTTCCGGCCCTTTATGCCGGGCTGGGTATATTCCTCCCTCTCATCACAACTAACTGCGCTGTATTTGGAGTCGCTGTAATCAATGTCAGGGAGGGCTTCAATTTTATGGAAGCTCTGGTATTTTCTTTTACTTCAGCTGTGGGTTTCGCCCTTGCTCTGGTTCTGATGGCCGGTCTAAGAGAAAGAATGGCTACCGCCAGGATACCCCAAGTGCTGGAAGGAACTGCAATTGGGCTGGTAACCGCCGGATTTATGTCCCTGGCTTTTTTAGGTTTCATGGGAATGGTCTAGTTTGATACTAACTGTATTTTAAAGATAACGGTCTTTAACTAATCACAAATATTCTGACGGAAGGGAATAGCATGTTATCAGCGTTACTATTTTTATTGGCTCTGGGTGTCATTTCCGGAATTCTCTTGGGCATTGCCTCCAAGGCATTTTATGTATATGAAGATCCGAGGATCGAACAGGTAGAAAATTGTCTACCGGGAGCAAATTGCGGAGGTTGCGGTTATGCAGGATGTGGTGCTGCGGCCGGGGCAGTTGTAGGTGGTAAAGCTGAACCTGATGTCTGCATAGCCGGGGGGAACGATGTAGCCCAGGCAGTAGCGGCGGTTATGGGTATGGTTGTTGAGATGGCCGAGCCGCAATTTGCCCTTCAAACCTGTGCAGGCGGCATCCGGGCGGAAACAAAATTCAATTACTTGGGAATTAACGATTGTAGGGCGCTAGCCCTCTTGTACCGGGGAGATAAAGAATGTGAGAAAGCTTGCCTTGGCTTGGGAACCTGCTTTAGGAACTGCAAGTTCGGAGCAATCACCATGGGGACACAAGGGCTTCCCATATTCCATTCGGAATTCTGCACCGGATGCGGCAAATGCGAAGAAGTATGCCCTAACGGGACTATCAAGGTTCAGCGTTCTACTGAGCGAATTTTAGAATTCAATACATACAGCGATCGATTGGCACCTTGCCAGCAGACTTGCCCGGCTGAAATTGACATCCCCAAATATATTGATCACATCAAAAACGGACGGTATGAACAAGCCGTTCTTACCATCAAAGAAAGAAATCCCTTTATTTTATCTTGCGGCAGGGTATGTCCCCATCCCTGCGAAGAAATGTGCCGTCGAACACTGGGTGATGATCCTGTGTCCATCAATCAATTAAAACGATTTGTCGCTGATTATGAAATGAATACCGGTCGTCACTTACAAATCCCGATAGGATCGGATACCGGACACAAAATAGCGGTCATTGGCGCCGGCCCCGCAGGGCTCAGCAGTGCCTATTTTTTAAGAAGGCTGGGTCATTCGGTAACCATATATGAGATGCAACCAAAACTGGGGGGAATGCTTTATTATGGTATCCCCGAATACCGGCTTCCCAAAAAGATACTTGGCTGGGAGATTCAGGGAATCCTTGATCTTGGAATCGATGTAAGAACTAATGTCAAATTTGGAGTTGATTTTGATTTAGAGTCACTTGTTGCCTCCGGTTATGAGGCCGTTATACTTGCCGTTGGTGCCTGGAAATACAGTTCAGCCCGACTGGATAGAGAAGATGAAACAATAGGTGTGGAAGGTGGCACCATTTACCTGGAAAGACAGGGATTAGGTATTCCCAATCCCATTGGAAAAACAGTAGGGGTAATCGGGGGCGGGAACACGGCAATGGATGCCGCCCGGTCCAGCGTCCGGTTGGGAGCGGAAAAGGTTTATATCATCTATCGAAGGACAGAAAAAGAGATGCCTGCGAATCCGGAAGAAATTGAAGCCGCTAAAGAGGAAGGGATTGAGTTTCTCTTTCTTGCAGCCCCCAACAATATTATCGATAAAGATGGCAGGCTAACCCATTTGGAATATCTCAAAATGAAGCTCGGTGAACCGGATGACAGCGGCAGGAGAAGACCAATCCCCATCGAGGGTTCGGAGACCAGATTGCCTTTGGATAATCTGGTGCTTGCCATCGGTCAGTATTCAGACCTCTCCTTTGTAGATTCAAATCGAAGAATCAGTGGAGTAGAGAAAACAAAGTGGAATAGTATAAAATGCGATGAAGACACGAATCAAACATCAATTCCTTATGTTTTTGCCGCAGGAGATGCATTCATTGATGGACCGGGAATCGCAGTTGAGGCCATCGGGAACGGAAGACAAGCGGCTAGAAGCATTCATCTGCTGTTTTCCGATGAATCCATGAAATTTTCAAAAGATAAGCTTCGAGTAAAGGGTAATAAGGGCCATATTCCCGGCACAATCTTTGATAAAATCGAAGGTATTGATAAAAAAGGCAGGATTTCTCTTCCCCAGATGGACCCGAAAGTCAGAATCCATTCGGTTGATGAGGTAGATCTGACAATATCAGAAGAAGAGGCTTTAAAAGAAGCAAATAGATGCATGAATTGCTGTCTTACCTGCTACGATAAAGACGCAAAAAAAGTGAATGCTTGATCTTGCTAGGCACTATAACTGTCCGGGGGAGGATCTTCAAATCTGGTATATCTATCTAGAAAAGTAAGTTTAATGATGCCGGTGGGACCGTTTCTTTGTTTGCCGATAATAATTTCAGCAACACCTCTGTTGGGATTGTCATCAGATCGGTCATAAACTTCTTCCCTGAAGATAAAAGCAATTACATCGGCATCCTGTTCTATGGCTCCTGATTCCCTTAAATCAGCCAAAATCGGCCTTTTATCTCCTCTGCCTTCCAAGGCACGATTAAGCTGAGAAATGGCAATTAGCGGCACATTTAGTTCTTTTGCCAACCCTTTTAATGAGCGTGAGATCTCGGATATCTCCTGCTCACGATTATTAGCAGTAATTCTTCCCTGCATCAACTGAAGATAATCAACAATTATTAAACCGAGGCCTTTTTCAGTTTTCAATCTTCTCGCCTTTGCCCTCATTTCCAGAACCGATATCCCTGGAGTATCGTCGATAAATATTGGTGTTTCAGTAAGAATGCTTGCCGCACGGGTAAGCTTTGGCCAATCGTTTCCACTCAAAAAACCGGATCGTAATTTGGAGGCATCCACTTCGGCCTGAGAACAAAGCATCCTCAACGCCAGCTGTTCTTTGGACATCTCAAGGGAAAAGATGGCAACAGGAGTATTCCCTTCAGCCGCAGCATGCTGAGCAACATTCAGGGCAAAAGCGGTTTTACCCATACTGGGACGTCCGGCTATGATAATTAAATCCGAAGGTTGGAGGCCGGCGGTTATCTTGTCGAACTGCTTGAATCCGGTAGGGACACCGGTTATCAGTTCCTTTCTTTCATATAGTTTCTCAATAGTTTCAAAACTGGTCTTGACGACATCTTTGATGGGAAAAAAGGATGGTTTTATCTGGTCTTCGGATATTTGAAAAATTAACTTCTCCGCCTCATCCAGAAATTCATCCAGATTTCCGCTGTCCTCATAACCACGGGTTATTATTTCGGTTGCAGCACCTATAAGCTTTCTTGTTATGGACTTGTCCTTCACTATTCTGGCATAATAGCTTATATTTGCCGCTGTGGGAACGCTATCCACTAAAGATGTCAAATAAGATATGCCGCCAACTGCATCCAGTTGATTTTTGCTCTTCAGTATATCCGTAATGGTAATAAGATCAGAGGGTTCATTCTTTTCGAATAAATCAAGGAGGGCCAAAAAGATTTTACGGTGCGACTCCCGGTAAAAATCATCCTGGTTTAGAACTTCAACTACTTTGGTTATCGCCTCATTTTCAATCAGAATTCCCCCCAAAACCGATTGCTCAGCTTCAACGTTTTGGGGAGGGAGACGGTGCGAAGAAAAATCCGGATTTGACATGGGTAAACTTCCAAATTACTCCTTTACCACCTCAACATTTATCTCGGTAGTAAGTTGCGAATGGAGTTTGATTGTTACTGGATGTTTACCAAGACTTTTAATGGGCAAATCGAGCAGAATTTTTTTGCGGTCGATTTCGAACCCCTCTTGTTTCAGTATCCTGTGTATATCTATCTGGGTAACCGACCCGAATAATTTTTCATCCTCTCCTACCTGCTTTGAAACCGTTAAGGTTTTTCCTTCGATCTTTGCGGCAAGATCCTGGGATTCCCTTCTGATTTTTTTTAATTTGTCTTCCAACTTCTGTTTTTCATGCTCTAAAAATTTAATATTTTTTTGGGTTACTTTGATGGCTTTTTGCTGTGGAATGAGCATGTTTCTTCCGTATCCATCTTTTACTTCTACTATATCACCAATGTTACCCAACGATTCAATATCTTCTCTAAGTATTAATCTCATTATTAACCACCCTGACAATTGATAATAATATTAATCTTTACATTATAAATTTCACACAACCCAATTATTGTATTTAACAAACAAATGACAGTGCACATAGGTAAAGCTTGCCTATTGATCGATAGTTGTATATGGCATGAGCGCAACGTTTCTTGCCCGCTTGATTGCCACGGCAATCTTTCTTTGATGCTTTGCGCAATTTCCCGAGATCCTCCGGGGGATAATTTTACCCCTTTCGGTAACAAAATTACGTAGCATATTAGGTTCTTTATACTCAATATCAAAAGTTTTATCAGCACAAAATCTGCAAACCTTACGCCGGTAAAAAGTCTTACTCTTTCCTTTATCCCATACCATCTAGCCTACCTCAAATTATACATATATCAATAAATTAAAAAATTATGGAGTAACCCCAGCGCTTCCTCCAGGCTGATCAAGCAACTTCTTCCGTTATTTCTCGGGGAGCATTTTTGTCTATCTTGATAGTTTGGCATCGATAAATTCTTTCATCAATTTGAATTTTTGTCTCAAATTTATGAACAATATCAGATTCACCCTGGTAATCAAGCAGGACATAAACCCCTTTGTGTTTCTTTTTAATTTCGTATACCAGCTTTCTTTTGCCCCATTGATCTACTTTAATTATTTCCGCCCCTTCCTGGGCAAAAAATTCCTTCACCCCCTCAATGATTCCTTCTATCTCATCTTCGGGCAAATCAGGATCAATAATAAGGATTGTTTCGTATCTTTGCATTTTTTATAAACTCCCTCATAATTTTTATGACTTATACTATAGCGCAACAAATAAATCAAGGTTTTTCGTCATTATAAGACAGAGGACTCTATTTTATTTCCTCTATCCGTTTTTTTGCTATTTTGGCCTGGGGAGACCGGGGGTAAGTCTTAATAATTCTTTGCAAAATAATTTTTGCATTTTCGTTGTCGCCAAGGTAGTAAAAAGCCAGTCCCTCCTTGAGGAGAGCGCCTTTGACCTTATCTCCCTCGGGGTAATTATGAATAACCTTGTCAAACTCTAGTATTGCATCTTCATAATTACCCTGGACATAATAACATTCCCCAAGCCAATACTGAGCATTATCGGTTAGTTCGGTCTTTGGATAAAGTTTTATAAATTCTTTAAAATTTTCTTTAGCGGATTCAACCATTCCTTTTTTAAGGTTTTCGTAGGCAGTTTGATAAAGCAATTTGTAATTGGGTAACTCTTCTTTTATGATCTCAGTTCCCCCCCCCTCAATTTTTTCATACTTTTCATCTGCAGGGGAAGATCTTTTTGAAAATTTGGGCTTTTCGATTGATAGATGTTTTTCTATAAAGTTTATCCGATTTGCCAAGTCGGTCAAATTTTCATTTATTTGAGAAAGCTTGAAATCAAGTTCCAATTCAAGAGAATCAATCTGCTTAGATAATTTTTTTGAATGATGTTGACTCTCGTCAATCAAACCCTGAACCCTCCCGGAATCACCTCTCATGGTCTCAAGACGTGCTCCCAAATCTGCAAGACTCCTGCGCAAGGATTGATCGCTTCCCCCGTCT
>DAOWNY010000013.1 GCA_030642325.1 Deltaproteobacteria bacterium | reverse complement strand
CCCCGGCCAGGGTTGCAGGCTGCCTTCCAGGCAAAGCCCCTCGGAGTGAGGGTTGCTTCACCTGTTTTTATATCACCGAAGCATCCCTCCGTCAATCATGTTCATAGTGAACCACGAAAATATCCAATTTTTATCATTAAGGAGGGAAAAACGGTGATTGGAAAGTCAAATATAACAAAAAATAAATTTTTATGGGTGATCAGCCTTATGGCTTTGCTGGTTTTTGCCCTGGGACCTTTTGCCGGCCTATCTCTGGCCAAAGAAGAGAAGAAAGCCGAGGAAGGAGAATCCAGGGCTATTCACATCGGGACTGTTACGATTATGGCTCCCCAGCCGGGCGTGGAGATCACCACCGACCGAACCATCATCCGGATGGATGAATTCAAAAAACCCGGCGTGATCCGGACTCTTACCGATGTTCTCACCGAAATCGGGGGCATTGATGTGCAGCGAATAAGCCCTTTAATTGCCAGTCCCGGTGATGAGGTATCTATACGCGGCATGAATGAAGGCCGGATAGTCATTGAAATCGACGGCAGAAGGATCAACCATACCGGCCATTTCGGAAGATATATCGTTGATTGGTCAACCTTAAACATGGACGATGTGGAGCGAATCGAGATCATCCGTGGAGGACATTCGGTTTTGCATCCTTTTGCCATCGGGGGAGTAATCAATATAATCACCAAAAAGGGAAAGAAGACCGATAACCTCAAACCCGAAATAAAAATAAGCTCGGGATACGGGGAATTCGATACCTATAATGCTATGGTTTCGGTCAACGGGGGGATAAAAAATATTATCGGGTATAACTTTTCGGCAAGCACCCAGGGGACCGACGGATATCTCCGAAACAATTTCCAGGAAAACGAAAGTTTCAGCGGACATCTGACCTTCTATCTTCCAAAAGATGCCACGCTGAGTTTAGGCGCTAAATATTCCGATGTCCAATATGGATATCCGGTCCTTAACGATCCATCCCGGCCGGATTACGATTCGGATTATCCCCACTTCATGAGGACAGCCGATCAACTGAGGCACATTCCTCCTATTGGCCAGATTGCCGGGTCCGGTCCCACTAGGCCTTTTTGGGATAAGCATACCACCTACCTGGATGCCATCCTGGATCTTCCCTTAGGTCCGGGTACCTTCAAAATTCACGGCTTTATGACCAACGGCCGGCGATGGAACCACTATTGGCGGGGGCCCGCATTTAGAGAGGACTTTTCTGATGACGAAACCCGGGGGGTCATCGCCGAGTACCGGGATATAAAATTATCCGATTTCCATCTCGTCACGGTGGGGGCTGAGTTTCAGGAACTGGGTCAACCGGGCGGAAATCCCATTATTTATACCGTCAAATCCGGATATCTGCAGGATGTGATCCGTCTGGGAGAACAATGGACGATAACGCCCGGTGTTCGTTATTATCACGTTGATATGGACACATATTATTCCCAATTTGGAGCAGGCTGGCCCACTGCCGGCAAAGAGGAAGATGACGAAGGGTGGTACCCGAGTTTGAAGGTAGATTTTCAGGCCACACCGGATACCGCCCTTTATGCCGCGGTGAGCCGTTCCTACCGCCTCCCCTGCCCGTGAGACTACTACTGGTGGGCGCGGTGCGCGTCCGTGAATAATCCTTCATTGGATCCGGAGTCAGCCATGGAATACGAGATCGGTATCATTCAGGAATTCAAACCCGTAACAGCCCGGGCGACTTTTTTCTATTATGACATCGAAGATTTTATCAACGACAGCGGGATCACTTCCCCCGGAATGGGTATCGGCAGCAATTGCCTCTTTAACATTGATAGCTTCAAACATTACGGAATAGAACTTGAATTGTCCGCACAACTGGGAGACCGGTTTAGGGCAACAGCCGCCTACGTTTACCAGGAAAATGAGATAGAAGACACCGGTTACGAACAGGGGTGGACCTACTATCTACCCGATATTTTACCCAAACATAAAATTAAGCTCCTTACCCGGTATCGGGTCCGGCGGGATGGCTGGCTTCAATTGAGTTCCCGCTGGGTAGACAAACGAAATACTCAGAAAGACGAGACCCTTGGCGACTACATTACCCTGGACCTTGGGTTTGAACAAAAATTCAAATTTCAAGGTCAGGAATGTAACGCCAGTCTTTTTTGCAGCAACCTGACCGGTACCGTCTATCAGGAGCAGGCCGGCTACAGCATGCCCCGGCAGATTTGGGGATTTCAGCTGGGGATGAAGTTCTAACGAAATACATACGTCTTATAGACAGACAAAAAACTTAGAAATTTATGTCATTGCGAGTCCTCCCCGAGCAAAGCAATCTCAAAGCTGAGGAACAAATACTACCATCCTTAAAATGAGATTGTTTCACTCTCGCTCGCAATGACATACCCTGTTGTTATCGCAAAAGGTTTGCCTGGAACGTGCGACGAAACAGATTGTTACAACAAATCGTAACCATTCACAGGGGTAAGTGTTAGATAGATTTTTACCCCCCGTGAACGGTTACAGCAAATCAAATCAGGATAAGGGAATAAACTATGAAAAGAATGAAGAAGATAACTTTGTTTATGCTTATGGTTTTGGTCGTGGCAGGATGGATTTTTCCTCCCAAGTCCTTTGCCTGGGGCCGGGGCCACTTTTATGTAATCGGCGTCGGCCCGGCCGGACCGCAGATGGCTACCCTTCAGGCATTGGACATGATCAAAAGAATGGATGTCATAATAGCCCCGGAGAAACATGTGAAGCTCTTTGCTGAATATGTGGGAAATAAACCGGTTATATTTGATCCCTGGAAAGGATTCTGGGATTATAAAGGCAAAAGCTATAAAAAACTGGATAAGGAGGAGACGGAGATTTTTAAGAAAGAGCGTTTCCGGATACGGAATGAAAGAGTGGAGCAGATAAAGCTCCTTTTGGACCAGGGAAAAGACGTGGGGCTGCTTGATTCCGGCAACCCTTGCCTTTTTGGTCCCGGTCATTGGTATATCGAGCATTTTGACCCGGCCGAGGTAGTTATCATTCCAGGCATGGGTTGCGACGCTGCTGCCATGGCCGCTCTGGGGAAAAGTATCATCCCGGCTTATGATACCCGGTTTGTGATGCAGACAGCTCCCTTTTTTCTGACTGATCCGGAAATGAAGGACCTCCAAATACTTAAAGATCTGGCCAAATATCCGACAACCATGATCCTGTACATGGCCCTGACTCAACCCGATAAGCTGTTTTTTTCCCTGAAGGAAGCACTTCCCCCTGATATGCCCTGCGCAGTGGTTTACTGGGCAGGGCATCCCGACCGGGAGCGTATTATCCGGGGCACGATATCAGATATGGGGCAGAAATTATCCCTGGACAAGGAACGATTCATGGGCCTGTTATTCATCGGCCGCTTCCTGGAAGGTAAACCCTATGAAGCGACCATGAAGCGACAAAACAAAAACCTTGCAAAGCCGGATCATTAGCTTTTGACCCGGATAATCAGGAAGTTGGAACATAAATCTTATTTCTAAACACCTACATTATGAGGTCAATAATGATCCGGAAAAAATTTGCGGTAATATTAATTCTGTGCTTCCTTTTTCTCTTGCCCCGTTATCCGGATGCCCACACTTACAAAATTAACCTCCTGGTTGATACGGATATGGCCCTGGATGACATTAGAGCGCTTACTATGATTCTCAATTCGGATATGGCGGATATTTCTTTGATGGTCACTTCTGACGGAGCGGTTTCACCCAGGGTGGGGTATAATAATCTAAAACTGGTTTTGGAATATTTTAAAAAGGGAAAAATACCAATTGCCGCCGGAAGATCGAAAAACAGGCCGGCTCCTCCCTGGAGATCGTGGTCGGAGGACCTGAACCTGCCAAAGCTTTCACCTGAAGGGTTGGAAACCGCAGTTGAAATTTCCGCTGCCAAAAAGATTGTTGAAACCTTAAATAACCGAAAAGAAAAAGCAGTTTATCTTTGCCTCGGTCCGCTCACCAATCTCGCCGACGCACTTTTGCTGGACCGGAAAATAAAGAAGAAGATCTCCCGGGTGATATTTTTTGGAAGCTTCCCGGATGACCAGGATCCGGACTGGAACTATCTCCGTGATCCTCAATCTGCCGGTATTGTTTTCAAGTCCGGCATGACTATTTACTCCTTCAACATTTCCGAAGAGAAATTGCTTCGATTTGACAAAAAGTTATATGACCGGATCAAAACTATGGATACTCCAGCCGCCTGCTTTATAACGAGTATTCACGAAACTCCGGCAATCAAAAAACTATTATCTGAAGGTCATTTCCGAATCTGGGATGAGATGACAGCGATCTATCTTAATCGGCCCTCCCTTTTCAAATTTACACCGGCCGCCGATGACGCCAATTTAATGGACCTTTCAGGTTTTAGGGCCCACGAGGTTCTAAATGTTTATTTAAGACTTTTGGGACATCCCTCCGATTTTCATCTCAGCATGCGCAATCCGGTTACTTTAAAAGAATTTCCGACCGAACCCTCTCTATTTCGTAAAGATGTCGCTCCTTACGTAACAGAGATAATTGGAAGGTATGGTCTTGAGGAGTGGAAGGCGTGTCTTTTGACCAATGAGTTTCACCGACATTTGGGGATTTACTCGATTGTTGGCGCTAAAATGGGGATCAGGGCGCGGGAGATTCTGGAGGCGCCCTTCGATCATCTGGAAGTTATCTCCAGGGCGGGAAATGCTCCACCTCTGAGCTGCATGAACGACGGGCTTCAGGTAGCCACCGGGGCCAGTCTTGGCCGGGGAGCCATCAGGATTTCCAGCCGGGAACAAAGCGCAGCAGCAATGTTTATTTACGAAAATCGAAAATTGACCTTGCAGCTCAAAGAAGAAGTGTGGGACATGATCAGGGCGGATATCCGGAGAGCACTTAAAAAATATGGCGGATTAAATCCGGAATACTTTGCCCATATCCGGAAATTATCCATCGACTACTGGTTAAATCTGGATCGTAAGGAAATATTTGACGAGTTATATGAGTAATTTTTCAGGGTTTATCGGCATAAATTCAGTTACCGAACAAAACGTTTTAACAATAAAGGAATTGGTTTACATTGATTCTGATCACCAGCCACCAGCCACAAGCAGTAAGGAGGTCCTAATGCAAATAAATGAACAGCAAACCAGAGTAACCGGGGGATTCAACATAAATCCCAAAGAACTTATCAACGAAAAGTTTAAAGAGGGGAAACTTTACAACCTTGAAATTGCTCGAATGCTGAACGCCGGAACACCGGTAAATAAGCGAGTTGGAAAAGTCCGGAAAAAAGGCAGGCCGGATTACTTCTTGGAAAAGTTTGAAAAGAAATACGGACCAGGATCCATCGCCGTTTTCCGAAATATCATCGAAGACCCTTATGCAGCGCTTGCCGACGCAGGCCGGCGTTTTGGCTTTTCACGGGAGTATGCCCGCATCCTTTGCGACAAAATATATGGGTTCCCTTACTCCGAAATTCTGGTGAGAAAGAAGGTGATAAAAAAAACGCCGGTGCAAAAAACTAAAGCCAAGTTAAAGGCGAAGCAGTTATTTTTTATGCCCGGGGTGGTGGAGATGGTCAAAATCATGGGATTTAATTTAGAAACCCCGATAAAGGGAAGTTTTCGCAATATCTTGATTAATGGCCATAATATAAATGTTAAGGTAGCCTCCGGAAGCAATAGCCGATTTTTCAGTATTTCGCTCACAAAGTTAAAAAGGAAGGATTGCGATTTTTTTATCTGTATCTGCCGGGGCAATTGGAACAATGATGCCCATTATATTATTCCCTACGATGCCATGCCCAAAAATGGGGCCAGTATCCCAATTAATCCCAAACAAAGCAAATATTTTCAATTCAGGGATGCCTGGCATTTACTGGAACAAAAACGGGAAAGGTGAAATCCAAGCGGAAACCAAAAAATGACTGTCGATTGCCGGTCATTTATCGAAAAAAGTGCAAGTATTATTCGCCTGTCCCCTTTTACTTACTGAGATTTATTTGCACAGTGTGAGTGACAAGCAGAGCGCAATAAAATGGCTGTGTATGAACAGGCAAAAAAATCCACACACAGATGTTGATACATAAAAAAAGAGGGCTAAGTTTGTAACCTTAACCCTCTGATAGTATTGAAATTTACTGGTGCCGAGACCCGGAATCGAACCAGGGACACGAGGATTTTCAGTCCTCTGCTCTACCGACTGAGCTATCTCGGCACGAGTTATTAATTTTTATCCTTTTCCTTCCTCTTCGTCTTCTTCAACTAATTCTAATTCAACGTCTTCAAGGTCTGACAGTTCTTCTTCCACCTCTTTAAAGACATCTTCCTGTTTTGTACCGGTGGCTTTTTGAACTTCATCGCTTTCAGGTTCAATTAGTTCGAGATCAGTCTCCTCATTGGGCTCTGTTTTTTCTTCTATTTTTTCCGGAACTTCTTCCAATGATAAAGGTATTTCTTCTTCCGATGGAAATTCTTTCTCAATAGTAGTGCTGGTTATTGTCTCATCCGGATCAGGCTCTCTGTTTTCCTCCATTAAATATGAAAACGATGTAGGCTTAATAGAATTAATTTTGAGACTTTTTTTGAGTGAAGTTAAGTCTTCATTGCATTGCTTGCAATTGTCATAATAATCAAAGCTAACATATCCGCATTTGGGGCACTTCACCTTTATCTCCCTTCTTTGTTTTGAGTAAAGGTAAGAATTTAACTCCTGGCCAATTAGTATTTACTGCCAAACTCCTAAATAATTGGTAATTTATTTAGTTCCAATGGGATAAAAAAATTATTTAGTGTCACTCGGATGATTTTACAAAATGCAAAAAAGCATATAGCTGCGACGATACGTATGTTCGCCAATAACCCGTCACGTTGAAGGCAATTTATCACAATTAAATTTTCTAGTCAACCATTTTATGGGATCATGGGAATTAAAAACTTTCCTTTTCACTCCAGGTTCAATAACCTGAACAATATTAAAATTGACCACTGATTGACCACTGAAAGGATACCATTACTTATCAATAAGTTGTATAATTTTTCGAGAAGTATGTTCCGCCGTATCTGCTATTCCATCCAGAGGCATAAAATGCAAAGCATTGGAAGAAAACAGGCAGGTTGCGGAAGCTGGAAATTCTTCATCAGGGAGGTAGAAGATATACAACAGGGCTATTTTAGGAAGAGGATAGAGGAGGAAGGAAAAGTCGCCCTCATGCCTTGTTTGCCCAGCTTCAATATCTATATTATTATATTGTTTTTGAATATGGATTTGTTGTTTTTTGATGGCGGCGACATAAGGGGTGAGAAGTCTTTCGCTGTTTGCAGTAAAGGCGCCTTGATAGGGCATGCTGTTGGGAAAGTCTTTGAAGGCTTTAAGGGGCTCGAGCAAAATGGGTTCCGGTTTGGCGTGATTTGCATATAATGAGATAATTAGCCCCTTGGGTCCAACGGCAGGTTTTCCGGAAAGGGAGATCACCCCCGGCTTTAGACAGCATTTTTCTCCAAAGGCCTGGAAGTAGAAGTGATTACCCTCTCTTCGGGCACTCAGTGCCATTTCCGGATGAGGGGGTAGATTGTCGTAAAACTTAGAGAGGTAATCCTGTATAATTTTTTCATAGTTGGTATTAATAGCAGCCCCCTTTATTTTATTAATACCCACTGCATGCAAAAGACGAGTAATGAAGCAACCGGGCATCCAAAGGTAGTGGATTTACAATAATTCCCTCTTTTTTTCAAATAATTTCGATGCATATACCAGGGGAGCCCTTATCCTTTCGGGTTTTAAAAGAAATTGTCGAATTGCCCTGGCAGTCTGCGGGTGAGGGTGTCCAATTCCAATAGCATGGCCGTGCTTTATGGCGTGCATTTCCAGTCTGTTTAGTTGCGTTAGTATTGCCTTCTCATCAACAAAGTTATCCAGAAAAATATTACGGAAGTTTGATTCTAAATTGAGATGTTTTGCAGTTTTATAGGCGATGGATTGGTGGGTGGTCAGGCTGTCAATGAAGAAGAGGCCGGATTTTTTTAAAATTGTCAGGACTTCTTTCATCTTATTTTCAGATGAGGTAAACCGTGAACCCATATGATTGTTAACCCCGGTAACCAGCGGGACACTCAGGAGGTTTTTTTTAATGGTTTTGGCGATGGCTTCCGAAGAATGGTTTATATATAATGCCCCCGGACCCGGGTTCAGATTCCGTTGATAAGGTTCCATGGGAAGGTGAAGCATAATCTCGTGGCCGAATTCGTAAATTTTTTCAGCAAGGTAACTGGAATGGGGAAGACTGGGAAGAATGGAGAAAGTCAAAGGCACGCCCAGGTCCAAAAATTGTTTGGCGTGGGGGATATTGTTGCCGATGTCATCAATGATTAATGCCATGCAGGGATCAGGGGGAATTTTTTGGAGGTGTGATGTAACTGATATTAGATTTGTGAGGGAAGATTTTTGGCCGGCCTCTGAACTTAAGTTTGAAAAAGGCATTATTTCCAAGAGGCTTCCCAGTAAAAAGGCTGATCCCCTGATCAGAAATTTTCTTCTTTTGAGATCCAGCGGTTCTTTGTTCTCCGATACAATTTGCATAATGATATTGTAAAATCGAATGGGGTGATATTTTGAGTTAAGAGCTTGAGAGCCAACAGTCAAATGTTTGGGAAAACCCTTTTTTTATCCGCGCAATCATTAATTGTATTTAATTTATCATAAAACCCTTTTGTTATCTTTTTTTGAAGAAATCAATATCATTCATGGTTAACGGCAATAGTATCTATACTATTTAGAATATTAGAGGATAAAATAGTGCTTGTCAAATAATTCTTAACAACTCACTTTTCAAAGTTTAAGGTTGGTAAGCGATACGAAGGCGAAGTTATCCGGTTTATGCGATTCGCTGAATGGCCTTGTGTTTAAAGTCCAAAGCGAACTCCATGTCGCTCCCGATGAATGTGCTTAGCGATCACAATAAATTTAAATTTTTTCAGGTTCGAAATTCCGGTGACTTTTTGTCATCATTTGTAAACCATTAAATTAAGCCAATTTTTGCAACTAAATTATCTATCGGTAAAAAACCGTAATCAGTTTAGAGGTTACTGTTGTTGCGTCTGTTTACAAGTTTTGTTTAAACCAGTCCACAGCAGGACCAACCGCCCTTGACATCCATGGCTCGGTGTAAACATCAAAGTGCCGGCATGGCAGAACGGCGATTGATTTCGGTTCCAGGGCGCGTTCATAGGCTGCGATGGCAAGATCAGGGGGACCAAGGGTGTCATGTTCGGCAACGATAAAAAGTAACGGAGCCGGTGATATCAGATGGATGGAACCGGCAGGATCATATTCAAGGAATTTTTCAAGAGATTCAACCGTAACCTGATTTTGCCAGGTGGGAGCAATGGTGTCGGCAGCATGGGTAAACCAGTCATAGGATTCAGGAGTGGAAGCCATCGAAGGAGTTCCCTCGGGAGCCACTACTTTAAAGTAATTAACCTCACCCGTTAAATACCGAGTGGAACGATCATTTTTCAGGAATTGAAGAAACCCGGCAAACTGGTCAGAGTTCATCAATTGCAGCAAGGTATCCCATCCGTTAATGAGCGGCACTTGAGAGACCACTGCCTTAATACGTTTGTCGAAAGCGGCTAAATGCAATACGTGCGCCCCGCTGTAAGAGGTTCCCCATATTCCAATACGATCCGGGTCAACTTCGGTTTGGTTTGATACCCAGGTAATGGCATTGCGGTAGTCTTCTTGTTGTTCGTAGGGAAATATCTGCCCGCGGGGTTCACCTTCACTGCTGCCGAGACAGCGATAATCGAAAACAAGAATGACAAAACCGGCAGCGGCAAAACGCTCGGCAAAGGCAGATAAATACATCTCCTTTACAGCAGAAAAACCATGGGCCATTACGATTGCCGGTGCCTTTTGACCGGCGTTAATATTATCAGGTAAATAAAGCCAGGCAGCGCAATCTACCCCACGGCTGGTGAAAGTAACGTTACGACGCATGTCCATCTCCTTTTAATTCAAAAAACGGAAACTACCTCAATGCTTTGGTAGATATTGCCCCGGCTTTTAAATGGTCATTTTCTATTATTTGGAAAGAAAGTAGGTTATCTCCATGCTTAACATAGAACAATTATACCGTCAATCTGAAAATCAAGTGATGTATTTGGTTGCTTAAAGTATCGTGTATTATTAAATGGGGTTGTCGCGTTGTTTTATTTTCCGCAATGACTAAAATGACTTTTTATTTTAACCTACTGACGTTGCAGTGAATATTATAAAAAGATTGATTTTCTTTCGATGGAGTCTATTATGGATAAAATAAGGGTAACCGTTCACGGTTTTCAGCTCACGGTTCACGGTTTTTTCAATGAAATAAATTTTATAACGATGTAAATATGCTCGGTATCGATTCCAGTTTTGGAATTAGTTTTTTTAAATTGTTGAAGGCTTTAAAATCTTCAAAAGAAGAGCTCATACCTAAGTTGAGCGATTAGCTGCCGGCAATCAGCGTTTAGCTTTGAAAATCCGAGATATTACGGCAGCTTGAAATAAAACCCAATAGGTAAAAATTTGTAATAGCAAAACATCCTGTGGTCATTTTGGCTAATAGCTAACTGCTAAAGGCTAAGTGCTCAATTCAGGTCATATTACATCTTAGATCCTAAGTTTTTACCAACTGTGAACTGTAAACTGTCTGTGAACGGATACAATCAAGGATAGTTGAAGAAGGTGAATAAGCCGGGGGTTTGTTTGATCGTGATCCGGTATTTTGGCTGGGGAGGAAAAAATGATGGGATATGGGATAAACCGGGATGAAGCATTAATTCTGTTGAGGAAGAACATTAAAAATGAAAATTTAATCAGACATTGTCTGGCCAGTGAAGCGGTTATGATTGCTCTGGCCAGGAGGTTGGGTGAGGATGAAGAGAAGTGGGGTCTGGCGGGATTACTTCACGATCTCGACGTGGAACTGGTCGGATCCGACCTTTCGAAGCATGGCTTGAAAGCTGAACAGATTCTCCGCAGCCATAATTTGAATGAAGAAATTGTGGAAGCTATCGTGATGCACAATGAAATCGCAGGCAAGAAAAGACGGTGGAAGAAGTTGCACCATGCTCTGGCCGCGGGAGAGACCATCACCGGTCTTGTGACAGCCACTGCTCTGGTTTATCCGGATAAAAAAATCAGCAGTGTTAAGCCCAAATCCATCAAGAAGCGGATGAAGGAAAAGGCGTTTGCCGCCGGGGTTAACCGGGAAATTATCAAGGAATGCGAAAAACTGGGGCTTGATTTAGGGGAGTTTTGTGAGATCTCTCTTGGTGCCATGCAGAAAATAGCAAAGGAGCTGGCTCTTTAAGATACGCCGGATGACACAACACAATTTTTAAAGGATTAAAAAGATGTGGGAAGTTCTCGAAAGCACCCGAAAACTGTCAGAAGATAGTTTTCAGGTGCAAATTGATAAGCAGGCCATAATTGATGCAACCGGGACATTGCAGAATAAAGGCGTACAAGTCCCTGCCTGGGACTGTTTTTACCATTGGGAGGGCAGTGATGAGAAGATGGTTTCTTATCTTTTGATCCTGGATAGTATCAACTTCTGCTTTTGGCCGGAAAAGGGCAAGGCAAAATGGGAAATCGAATACCGATCCCGTAAAATATCGGGTTATTATGCCATGGCTGCTTCCATCGGCAAGGCCATTGAGTCGGGGGTCCCACTCACCAGGGCCGACTATCTGGCCCAACTTTCTTTAAACAGCTTGAAGGATATTTTAGGGGGAGCAGATAATTTGCAGCTTTTGGAAGATCGTCTCAACATCCTTAATGAAGTGGGAAAAGTCCTGCTTGGAGACTACGAAGGATCAGCCGGTCTTTTAATCGAAGCGGCTGGAAAATCGGCATTAAGGCTGGTTCGCTTGCTGGCGGAGAAATTTCCGTCCTTTCGGGATGTTGCTAATTACCGGGGCAATGAAGTTTTATTCTATAAACGGGCACAGATTTTAGCTGCCGATCTTTACGGCGCCTTCGGGGGTAAAGATGAGGGAAATTTCATGGATATTGATCAACTTACCTGTTTTGCCGATTATAAATTGCCGCAGGTTTTACGCCACTTAGGAATACTGCGCTATTCATCTTTTCTTTCTAAAAAAATTGATCAAAATATTTTGCTTAAGCAGGGAGATCTCCTGGAAATTGAAATCAGGGCCAATACCATCTTTGCGGTAGAACTGATGCGACAGGAGTTTTCCCGGCTGGGAAGGGAGATCAGGGCATTTGAAATCGATTGGATCCTTTGGAATATGGGTCAGGATGCCGGGGTTGGATTAAAGCCTTATCATCGAACGTTGACCACTTTTTATTAAAAAGCCGGCTTTACTTTAAGAGAGTATGGGTTGGGGCAAAGCCCTGACCGTAAATGTCAATTAATAGGGTTAATCAATGTTTTCCTTTAAAGTTTTATCTAATGACAAAGAGGCACGAACCGGCGAGCTTGTTACCCCTCATGGTTCAATTAAAACCCCCTCGTTTGTTGCCGTTGGGACTCGTGCAACGGTGAAGGCTTTATCGTCAAAAGATATCCATGCGAGCGGATGCCGGGTGATCATTGCCAATTCTTACCATCTTCACCTGCAGCCCGGTGGGGACATCATAGAACATATGGGAGGACTTCATAGTTTCAT
The DNA here is from genome assembly GCA_030642325.1 of Deltaproteobacteria bacterium. Classification (GTDB taxonomy): domain Bacteria; phylum Desulfobacterota; class DAOWNY01; order DAOWNY01; family DAOWNY01; genus DAOWNY01. The sequence continues at coordinate 2,577 of DAOWNY010000013.1, read as the reverse complement.
GGGGTGGGAGGGGCCGTTGATTACAGACTCCGGGGGTTTTCAAATATTTAGTCTGGGGGCTGCCAAAGAACACCGGGTGGGAAAAGTCGCACCGATTTTTCCCGAAGATCAAGATCTGGGAAGGCATTTTCATTCAAAAAAAGGAAAATCGTTGGTGAGAGTGGATGATAATGGAGTTGAATTTGTATCTTATCTGGATGGCTCGCGGCACCGTTTTAGCCCGGAGCAGGTAATAAGACTGGAGCAGAAGCTTGGGGCGGATATTGTCCTTGTCCTGGATGAGTGCACCTCTCCCCTGCATGATTATCATTATACTAATGCGGCAATGGAGCGGACCAATCGCTGGGCAGTTCGTGCCAGGGAAGAGTTCGGGAAAATATCCCACAATAAACAGGCCCTGATGGGAATCGTTCAAGGTGGGGCATACCGTGACTTGAGGGAAAAAAGTGCCATTTTTATTTCTAACTTGGATTTTGACGGTTATGCCATTGGCGGTTCCCTGGGAAGATCCAAAGAAGAGATGTACCGGGTTCTGGAGTGGACAATCCCCATTTTACCCCCGGAGAAACCCCGTCATCTACTGGGTATCGGCGAAGTGCAGGATATTTTTGAGGTGGTTAAGCGGGGCATCGATCTCGTCGACTGTGTTATTCCAAACAAATTTGCTCAGACAGGCACTTTTTTTTCTAAAAATAAAGAACGATTCAGGATACATATTCAAAATTCCCGGTTTAAGAATGATCCCCGTCCGGTTGAGGAAGGGTGCGGATGCCATACGTGTCGTCATTATTCCCGGGCCTATCTAAGGCATCTATTTATGGCTGGGGAACCCCTGGCGATGCATCTGGCCGCCGTTCATAATTTTAACTTCATGGAATCATTGATGGGCCAGATCCGCACGGCCATTAAAGAGAAAACATTGGCAGAATTAACGAGAAAGTGGAATTCCCGTGGAGGATCAAACCGAAAGTAGCCGCTCTTCATTTTTTTCAGGGATTCGTAAATAATAAAATGCGAAAGATATTGCCTGCCGCGTTGTTTCGTTCCTCGCAATGACTAAAATGTATATATTTTAGTATCCGTTCACAGTTAACTATTGGTAAAAACTTAGGGTTTAATATGTAATCATGAGTCTTTTTTTGAACAATTTAAAAGAACTAACTCCGGAATTGGAATCGATATCAAACATGTTTATTACATCGTTATAAAATTCATTTCATTGAAAAAACCATGAACGGTTACATATTTTTTTACGTTAATAGCATTGGATCACGAGTTTTAAGATTGTGGTTAAGTGAAATTTCAAAATGGCAGACAAGATATAAAAGCAGAATAATTCCCATGTTGCAAATTCTGCAATATCAATTGTTAATGAGAAGCGCTATGTTCCATTTAGTATTTCGCAGCCTTATATGGTTGAAAGGCTATCAGATTGGTAGTATGATATTTAGTATCCGTTCACAGTTAACTATTGGTAAAAACTTAGGGTCTAAGATGTAATTATGAGTTCTTCTATCCATTTTAATAGTTACATTCATTGAATAAAAACCGTGAACGGTTGTGATATTGTTTATACCGTATAGCCGGAATCAATTTTTAGTGCAGAAATCAGGAGCTGGATATATGGGTACAAATAATTTTTATTTTTGCCGAAGGGTTGATGGCTAAGGGGGTTTCATGGCAAAAAGAAGGCCCATAGTTGGTCTGGCTTTGGGAGGAGGCGGGGCTCGTGCCGCAATTCATGTAGGGGTGTTGAAGGCCTTTGAAGACCAGAAAATTCCCATTGATATAATAGCAGGAACCAGTGCCGGTGCTTTGATCGGGGGAATGTATGCCGCAAAAAGAAATTCGGGATACATTGAAGAAAGGATTTTAGAATATCTTGAGAGTGATTTATTCAAGCGAACCAAATTTAATTTTTTAACCCAGGTAAATGACAAAGGAAAAGATGACAACAATGTTTGGGAAAGATTCACTGGTTTTATTAAAAAAGAATATTTACTGGCCATGTCTTTGACAAAACAGTCCATAGTTTCATCCCAGATTTTCATGGAAAATATCGCTTTTTTCATTGATGAACTGAACATTGAAAGCCTCGAAATTCCCTTTGCAGCAGTGACTACCGATCTGGCAGGGGGAGAAGAGGCGGTTTTGCGAAAAGGTCTGTTAAGAGAATCTATTTATGCCAGCTCAGCGGTTCCTGGTGTGGTTCCCCCCATGCTGATAAACGGGAGGGTATTGTTTGAAGGGGGAACAGTTAATATGGTCCCCATTTCAGTAGTTAAAAGTATGGGAGCTGAGGTAGTAATAGCGGTGGACATTAGCAAGCCCCTCACCAGGGAGATGTCGATAACTAACTGCCTTGATGCAGTAATGAGAGCGAATGCGATAATGAACCGGGAAATAAACCGATGCAAGCTTCGCTTAGCCGACGTGCTGATTTGTCCCCCTGATCTGCATATATATTGGGCCGATTTTACCAAAACCAAAGATCTGATAAGATTGGGGGAACAAGAGGCCCTGAAGCATCTGGAGGCAATAAAAGAGAGGATAGAGATTTCTTTTAAGGAAGTGATT
>DAOWNY010000007.1 GCA_030642325.1 Deltaproteobacteria bacterium | reverse complement strand
CCGTTGGTTGCCTTAACCTCGAAAACTCCGTCCCCAAGTTCCAGGATTGAAATATCGTAGGTGCCCCCGCCCAGATCAAATACGGCAATTTTTTCATCTTTCTTTTTATCCAATCCATAAGCAAGAGAAGCTGCTGTTGGTTCGTTAATAATGCGAAGCACATTCAGCCCCGCCACCTTGCCTGCGTCCTTGGTTGCCTGACGCTGACTGTCACTGAAATAAGCCGGGACGGTAATTACTGCATCGGTAATCTTCTCCCCCAAATGATCTTCAGCGGTTTGCTTCATTTTTTGTAAAATCATGGCCGAAATTTCGGCAGTGCTATAGTTCTTTTCTCTAGCCGTTATCTGGGCATCATGATTTTTTGCTTCAGTAATGTTGTAGGGACAGTTTGCGATATCTCGTTTAATTTCAGGTGAATTGTAATTTCTTCCGATTAGTCTTTTTATCGCAAAAATAGTATTTTCGGGATTAGTGATCGCCTGCCTTTTCGCTACCTGACCAACCAGCCTTTCACCACTATCGGTAAACGCGACTATGGAAGGAGTAGTTCTGCCTCCCTCGGAATTTACAATGATTGTTGGTTCCCCTCCTTCAATTATTGCTACACAGGAATTGGTAGTTCCCAAATCAATCCCAATTGTTTTACCCATTTTCCCCTCCTTATTTCAGAGCAACAATACATCCAATAATAAACCAAAGTGAAATCATATTCCAAATGTTTCGATGGTGCTGGAAACCATGTGCCTTGCCGTTTAAAAATTCAATACTGTTTTTTAGGTCTCCGTTTTTTTCAATCATCTGATTTTTTGGATGATTTTGCAACTGCTACTTTAGCCGGCCTTAAAAGTTTTCCTTTTAGAAGATATCCCTTCTCCAGTTCAGAAACTACCATATTTTCTTCATGATCTTCACTCTCCATCTGCATCACTGCTTCGTGGACATGGGGATCAAATTTTTGTTCCATTGCAGAAATTTCTTCTACCCCAAATTGCTCTAAAACCGAATAGAACTGCTGGATGGTCATTTTTATTCCTTCCAGAAGCCCTTCTAGTTTGTTCGTGGATTCAGGGTGGTCAGTTGCTCTTTTCAGGTTGTCAAAAACCGGAAGTATTTCCCTGATTAAATTTGCATTGCCGTAGGTTATCAGATCCGCCTTTTCTTTAGCCATTCTTTTTTTGAAGTTTTCCAACTCAGCCCGGGCCCTAAGCATTTGATCGTAATTTTCACGGGCATCCTTCTCTTGTTCTTTCAGAAGATTTTCTAATTCCCCGATTTTCTTCTTTTTTTTCTTGCCGTTTTTGTTGGTTGGGGATGCTTTCTTTTCATCTTCCGAAAGCATTTCTTCTTTCATTTCTTCAGTTTTTTTATTTTCCATAATTTTCTATGGTGACATTGAATGACAAGTTACATCAATTTCAGGTAATTACTCAATCGTTTAGCCAGGTAACCAACGGTGGGAATAACTTTAGAATAATTCATCCTTTTTGGTCCAATTACCCCCAAGGTTCCGCAAATATCGTCGCCTTTCCCGTAGGAAGAAGCCACCAGGCTACAATTTTGAATCTCTTTAATTTTATTTTCACCCCCGATAAATACCTGGACCCCCTCGGTAGACAGCGCCTTATCCATGATTTTTACCAGAATATTTTTTTCCTCAAAGGCTTTTAGTAAAATCACCATCTCCTCTATATCGGTAAAATTCATTTGATTGAAAATATTCCATTTGCCGTCTATATAGATAGAGCCGGTACCCGGATCTTTATCCATAACTTTGAGGCTGAGTTTAAGTATTTTAGAAAAGAGTTTATCATGTCTTGTATCCTTTCCTTCCATCTCCTTTAGTATGACTTTTCTTGCCTGTGAAATGTTGAGATCCATCAGGATGTTGCTGAGATAGTGTGCATATTTTATTAATTGAGCCTGATTCACCTTTTCATTAACACGAATTGTACCTTTAAGAATAGTACCCCGATTGTTAACAAAGATGATCAGAATTTTTTTCTGGTTCAGTTTGATAAATTCAAGGTGCCTGAATATTGTATGGTGGTAAATGGGGTTAATTACAATCCCGGTGTATTTTGAGATGAAAGACAGCACCCTGCAAGTCTCATGCATTAATTCATCAAATTCTAAAGGGACTCTGCAATAGTTTTTATCGATATTATTTTTTTCTTTGCTCCTAAGCTCCCCCAGTTCTAATAATTGGTTGACATAAAAACGGAAGCCCTGGTCGGTTGGCATTCTTCCTGCCGAAATATGGGGCTGCTCGAGAAAATTGGATTCTTCCAAATCCGACATTACGTTCCGGATGGTGGCTGCGCTAAGGCGTAAACCACTCTTCTTAGCCAACGTGCGGGAACTAACCGGTTCTCCGGTTGAGATATATTCATTGATTAAAACAGTTAGTATCCCTTTGTCCCTTTTGGAAAGATAATAGGCCACTTTTAACCTCGACAGGGGGAATGATAAGAGCTTTACCCAATAAATTTACACTGACGAAAATATTTTTGACAATTCTGCTTTTTTGAATCGCAAATTTATATTACTCAAACAGATGTAAGCACTGACTAAATAAAAATTGTAACAATACCAATCAGCTAGGATTTAGAAATGATAAATCACTAAAGCAATAATAAATACAAACAGTTAAGAATATATCTGTCGTAGTAGCATTTAATGTCTTCAGCCTTTGACGGATTACCCAACTGAATTTGCTGAAGTTTAGCTTAGGTATGAATCGTTTAAAGAAAAAATAATAATTCTCTCTTATAGATATATTTCCTAATATCTCAAGCATGTTACGTTAACACTCAACCTAATTGGAGTGCTAATTTTTGTAAGATTAACAACTACCCCGGTTTATGTCAAGGAAAATTTAAAACAAATACTCTTCAGTGAGAGTCACTTTATCTAAAGTCCTAAAACGCCTGGGTAGTCTGGAAAAATAGATCAACCCCTGGAATTTTACGTTTTACAAAATAGTATCTTATTCTAAGTCGATGGCTTTCTTTGTTTTCTCTCTTCTTTTGCTTTCTTTTGCCTCGTAGGCGCTCATGCAACTGGCATCCTTTCCCTTGATGAGTGAACACTTCAGGTATTCAGATATTTCCATGATACAAGCTCTTATGGCCTTTCCAGTCGGGGTTTTTTTATGTTGACCCAGATTTCCTGCAAAACCTCCCCGTCTAAGACCAAGCCTCAACCCCCCTGATTTGGAAGTGGCCTCCACTGTTCTTGCGTCGTAAATTTCTCCTGTTTCTACCTCGATTAATTTGAGATCAACAGCAATATATGCCTTATCCCTTTTCCCCCCGATTGATATCCCATGAAAAGAAATACCTGCCCCTCCGCCGGTTGTGTTTTCTTCAAAAGCTGAGACAGTGGCGGCAACCAGATATTTTGCCCCGGTGAGTTTTCCGATCTTTGTCCGGGTGCCCTTGCTTACCCTTCCGGAAGCTCCCAAATCCTGTTCTCCCAGCACGGCACTGAGTTCTTTTCTTTCCAGGACCCGGAAAACTTTCATACCGGCTAACTCGGCAATGAGCATATCCTGAAGGTCTCGCCCCGCCGTTCCCCCCCACCATCCCGCGTGAGTATTGTTGGTAAATCTTAAAACGCCCAGCCGTGGTTTTTCCTTGGCAAACCCATGAGAAATGGAAATTAAGAACAGGCAAAAAAATAGTAAGCTAATGACCTTTCTCATAATAACTACCCCCTGATAAAAAAATTAAATTTGATTGTATAGAAAGTCCCATTTTTTAATCAATTACATCGATCAGCTTCCTGACTGTGTGCTACCTGCCCCGCACAGCTATTAAGCGGGTAAGTCGAGCTGCCTAAAACAGCTTAACAGCTAACAAGCTCGTCCAAAGGGGCTAGCTTGGCTATTTTATGCTTGATTTATTAACCGGATTCCGGTTATCTTGTTCGCAAATATTATGCCAAATCCTTTGCCTCTATTTCCAGCCCTGCCAGAATTCCTGCCGATAAAAGGGGAAAAAGGATTTCGTGATGACCGGTAAGGCAGTATCCCATGCCTCCTCCCTGGGTAGGCCTTTTAACCACGTTGGTCACCGGGCGATAATGTTGGATGATATCCAGGTTAACGGTAGTGAAATTTTTTACCTTAAACCCCAAATTTCTTACCAGAGTAATTGCTTTCAAGAAGACTTCAGGAAGCACTACCGCAGACCCGAGATTAATATAAACCCCTTCCTCCAAACGAGAAACAACCGAAGAAAAGAGACGAAAATCCTGGTGGGAGCCCTCCCCGATCGCTGCTCCGGAGGCGGCTGGAAATAGATGTATCGTATCTGCTCCCAAGGTAACATGAATAGTTGTCGGTATGTTCAATTTTACCCCGGCAGCCAGTACGCTCTGGTCAATGAAGGGGGGGTTCAACTGGATAATCTTTTCTCCTACCGCCCTGCCGATTCCCCAGTTTTTTGTCACCCCTTCATTTATTGCTTCATTAATCATTTCACCCGTTTCTCTGCACATACCAAAGGAGCCGTCTGCAATATGAGAATCCACATCCTCTGAGGTATGACCAACCATGGCCAGCTCAAAATCGTGGATAATTCCCGCCCCATTGAGGGCAATGGCGCTAAAAATTCCTTTTTTCATCAAGTTGATGATGATCGGCGACAATCCGACCTTTAGCGGGTGGGCTCCCATGGCCAGCATTACTATTTTATTTTCTTGATTGGCTAAAATAATGCGTGAAACAATTTCTTTGAGATCTTTGCCCGCAAGGATGTTGGGGAGGCAATCCCAAAAATCTTTAAAGCTGCCTCCCCGGGGGAAAACCTTCCCAAAATTTTTCCGGTTAACCTTACTTTTTCTCTCAAATAGGGAAAAAGTTTTAATATCCCTTAAGTCAATTAAGTCATAACTGTTCATATGATCTGTTCTGCTAAATTGTTAATCTTCACAGGAAGTTACTCCTTGTTTTAGCCAATTGCCTGCTTGATCCCATCACCCGTAGAACGGTAAGGGGGGAAATTTTACCCGTCCACCTTGATGCAACAAAAGACCACAGCAGTAATTTACGATTTTTTGGATATGCCTTGAAAGCTCAGGCTGCCTTTCCTGGTTTTTGAAAAATCTGATAATCTACCATCTCGCAGATGACGTGCCCTATGGTAATATGGGCCTCCTGAACCCGAGGGGTGGAACCTGAGGATACGTTAAGATGGTGATCCACCAGCTTCGCTACTTTCCCCCCGTTACCCCCGGTTAGGCCAATGGTAAGAATCTCCATCTTTTTTGCTATCTTAACGGCATCTATTACATTGGGGGAATTACCACTGGTACTGATTCCCAAAGCAATATCTCCTTCCTTTCCCAGGGCGGCTATCTGTTTGACAAAAATATTTGCATAAAGATCATCATTGGAAATGCTGGTGATAATAGAAGTATCGGTGGTTAGAGCAATAGCGGGGAGGGGTGGCCTTTCAATTAAAAATTTGTTGATAAACTCGGCGGCCAGATGTTGAGCATCGGCTGCGCTTCCTCCGTTGCCAAAAATTAGAAGCTTGTTACCTTTTTTGAATGCATCGGCAATTGCCTTGGAAACAATGATGATTTCTTCCAGGTTTTCTTCGAGAGATTTCAGCTTGACTTCAGCACTCTCTTTAAAATATTGGATGATCATTTCCCTCATCAGCACCTCTCCTAATAATATCTTTTCGTTTTTGGGGTGTCAAGATATTAATAAAACTATAACCGTAACATCAAAATAAGCAGGGATACCCCCTGTACTTGAACACAATTTTCCAGATTCCCGCGCATCCGGGAATCTGGGTGCAATTACCCCTGTTTATTAAGCTGATATACTCAACCCACGTTACCAATTTTAGAATTTTCTTCAATTATTTTTAAAATCAGTCGGGTTACTGCAACCATATCATCGATTTTAATATATTCCTCTACGGTATGAATTTTTTTCATTCCCGTTCCCAGGATTGCCGTTTCGATTCCCCTGGAGTTGAAAATATTAGCATCACTCCCACCACCCCCCACTTGCACCTTCAGATTTTTGTTAAGAATATTTCCGGCCTTTCGCGCCAGTCGCACTGCTTTCCCATCTTCTTTAAGGTTCATTAGGGGATATTCCTTTGTCAGGTTCGACTCCATCCTGGGAAAAATGCCATTTCCCGGAATTTTCCTTTCATACTTTTTGATTATTTCCAGAAAAGAATGTAGCATATGTTCCGTCTGGATTTCTAATTTTTTCTCGCTGTGGCTCCGGGCCTCTCCCTTTATTTCGACTAAATCCGGAATGATATTAGTAGCGGTTCCCCCTGATATTTGTCCAATGTTGGCCGTGGTTTCATGGTCTATTCTTCCCAATTTTATTCGGGAGATGCCTTCTGAAGCTATTTTAATGGCATTGATTCCCTTTTCCGGTTCAATGCCGGCATGAGATGCCAGACCAATTATTTTCAATTCCATACGATTGGCCGCCGGTGTTTTGATAGTCAAACCATCAGGCGAGGATGAATCTAAACTGTAGCCGAATTTAGATTTGATCAATGAGTAATCGAGATTTTTTGCTCCCAAAAGACCAATTTCCTCTCCCACGGTAAAAACCAATTCCAAATCCCCGCAAAATATTTTATTCTCCCTGATGATCCGGATTGCTTCTAAAATGATTGCTATTCCGGATTTATCATCTGCTCCCAGGATTGTAGAACCATCGGATCTGAAAGTTCCCTTTTCCAGTTTAGCCTGGATACCCTCCCCCGGAGAAACCGTATCAAGATGGGAGTTAAATAGCATGGGGGGGACATCCTTCAGGTTTCCCGGAATGCGAGCAATTAAATTTCCCGTCTCCCCCCCTATTTTTTTACCAGCTGAATCGATCGTTACAGTTCCCCCCAGGTCCTCAAGTTTTTTTGTGAGGTATTTACTTATTTTTCCTTCTTTTTTGGAGATACTGTCAATTTTAACCAATTCAAGAAAGGTGTCGGTTAATCTTTCCTTTTGAACCATCAATTTTCCTTTCTAAAAGGCTTATACTTGGTAAGGCGGCAAGCAATAGATAATTAATAAGGAAGGAAAGGTGAAAGAAATATTTAACCAATGAATACTATTCAGGTAAGATAGACTTAATGGTCTAAGGTAACAAAACAGCAGAGTAGCCATTTATATTTTTTCGAGTGGCAAATATATACCTGAATTAAGCGGTTAGGTATTAGCCAAAGTGATCACAGGATATTTTGCCACTACAAACTTGCACCCATTGGGTGTTTGTTCCAAGCTGTCGTAATACCTTGATTTTCAAAGCTAAACGGTTGTGTGCTGACAGCTGATCGCTCAACTTAGGGTATAATTATCTGTTGGAAGTAGCCGGTTTTTTCTTCAGTCTACAGTTTTCCACCCAGAACACCTGAGCAGTCACAACCAATGATGATACAGAAATAGACGAATATTTTTCAACTTCTAATTGTTCCATAAAGCTACTTTAAGGATATCATCCATATTTTTTGCAAACACAAAATTTATCTTTTTTTTAATTTGGGGGGGGATGTCAGCCAGATCTTTTCTGTTTTGCTCGGGGATGATGACGGTAAATATTTTTGACCTTAATGCCGCCAGCACTTTTTCTTTAAGTCCCCCAATGGGTAGAATTCTGCCCCTCAGAGTAATTTCTCCGGTCATGGCTATATTTTTTTTAACCGGCTTTTTTGATAATGCCGAAATTAATGCCGTGGCCATGGTGACTCCTGCCGAGGGCCCGTCTTTTGGGGTAGCCCCCTCAGGAACATGAATGTGCACATCCAGTTTTTCGTAGAAACCACTATCCAAATTTAATTCCTTTTCCTTGGATCTGGCATAACTTAAGGCAGCCTGGGCCGACTCTTTCATTACGTCACCCAGATGCCCGGTAAGAATCAAATTTCCTTTGCCTTTCATTATTGATGCTTCAACATTTAGAATTTCTCCCCCGGCCTGGGTCCAGGCCAAACCGGTGGCAACTCCCACCTCGTTGTTTTCCTGTTTTGCATCTGAGATATATTTAGCCACCCCCAGGTACTTATGGAGATTTCCACTGGTAATCTGAAAATTACCTTTTTCGTCCTCGGCAACCTTTCGGGCCACCTTGCGACATACTGATGCCAATTCCCTTTCTAAGTTTCGCAACCCAGCCTCTTTTGTATATTTGGAGATAATCATCAAGATTGCCTCATCCGAAATCTTTAAAATTTTCGGGGTAATTCCATTTTCTTTCAACTGTCGGGGCAAAAGAAACTGACGGGCAATCTTCAACTTTTCTTTGTCAGTGTAGCCCGACAGATTGATTACCTCCATCCGATCCATTAGGGCCGGGATGATTGGATCTACTAAATTTCCGGTAGCTATGAATATCACCTTGGAAAGATCAAAGTGAACATGCAGGTAATGATCACTGAAGTCATTATTCTGTTCGGGGTCCAGAACTTCCAAGAGGGCGGCAGCAGGGTCACCGCGAAAATCAGCTCCAATTTTGTCTATTTCATCTATCATGAAAACCGGATTATTAGAGCCGGCCTGCTTTATTCCCTGAATGATTTTGCCGGGGAGTGCCCCGATATAAGTCCTTCTATGTCCCCGAATTTCCGCTTCGTCCCTCACCCCACCAAGGGATATCCTGGTGAATTTTCTCCCCAAGGCACGGGCGATGGACTTTCCCAGGGAAGTTTTACCTACTCCCGGGGGACCAATAAAACAAAGAATAGGGCCTTTCATATCCCGATTTAATTTTCTGACTGCAAGATATTCCAGGACCCTCTCCTTAACTTTTTCTAAATTATAATGATCGTCATCTAAAACTTTTTTTGCCTGTTTAATGTCCAGCCTGTCTTTGGTGGATTTACTCCACGGTATTTCAACCAACCAGTCAAGATATGTCCTCACAATTGAGGATTCGGCGGCATCAGGATGCATTTGCTCAAGTCTCTTGAGCTGTTTTGTAGCTTCATTTTCCGCTTCTTTCGGCATTTTTGCTTTTTTGATCTTTGCGTTAAATTCAGCAATTTCTTTGCTTCGTTCATCGATTTCACCCAGCTCATTTTTAATTGCCCTTAACTGCTCCCTCAAGAAATATTCCCTTTGGGTTTTAGTCATTTCGTCCTTGGCCTGGGATTGAATTTTTGCCTGCATTACGGACAACTCTACTTCTTTACCGAGGAATTCACTAACTTTTTTTAACCGTTTTGCCGGGTTATTTGTCTCCAAAATTTGCTGAGAATCCTTTATCTTTAACCTGAGGTTGGAGGCGATAATATCCGCCAGCCTGCCGGGGTCATCAATCATTCCCAGCACCGAGGACATATCGGGGGCAAGTATCCCCCTCATGGAAATAATCTTGTTACTTTGCTCTTTAACGTTTCGCATTAAAGCTTCGGTTTCCAGGTCCAGTTCAGCGAGGGGAGACTCCTCTATTTCTTCCACCTCCACATAATAAGCTGATTTATCCTGGATAAATTTTTTTATTTTTGCCTTGACTATCCCTTGAACGAGAATTTTCACTTTTCCGTCCGAAAACTCGAATATTTTGATGATGGTTGCCACCGTTCCAATGTTATAGATTTCCTCAGGTTTTGGGTCATCATCCTCGGGATTTTTTTGGGTAACCAGAAAAATGATATGGTCATTTTCAAGTGCGTTATTGACTGCTTGAAGGGATGCCTCCCTTCCCACAAATAGTGATAAAACTATTTGTGGGAAAAGCACCATATCTCTGACCGGCAATAAGGGTATTTTTTCTGGTACAATGAATTGTTTTTTTTCGTTATTTTTTTCCATGGTTACCTTCCGGTAAATGCTGAAATTACAACAGGTGAATGAATGATTAAGCTTTTGAAAAAACTCAATGTATGCCGTTTCAAATTTGTAAATATTGTATTATGATTTTCCTGAAAGGTCAAGTATTCAAAGCCGTATTCCGTCGACAAACACCTAAAGCTCCGGTAATCCGGAAAAATGGCTATTTTGTTCGCTCCATAAAAAATTGACAGCTGAACCATCATTCCCACTTTCTTGACGCGGAAATGGTAGAACTTTGGTGTGAATGAAATCTAAAAAAACGATGGTAATTCATGAAATTACAGTTTTCTTTTATTGAAGCTGACCAAGGGGTTAAAAATTGCTTAAGCGAATTCAATACTCATTTTTGGAAAAATGATAAAATTATGGGTAAATGATTTTTTGTTAGACTAATTCATTAGCCGAAGATTCCCCCAGGTACATTTGTTATTCTATTCCTCAAAATAAGATGCGCAGGAATCTTCTGATTCCCAAATACTTACCCGGGCAACTTTTATTTTTTCGTCATTAAACTCGTTGGTTAGCCGGTTAAATATAAATTTCGCAATGTTTTCCGAGGTTGGGTTTAAATCCTGAAAGTAGGGTAACTCATTCAAGTATTGGTGATCAAGGCCCTTCAAAATTTCATCCGCAGATTTCTTTAAAAATTTAAAATCGAGCGCCAATCCCGTTTGATCCAGATCTTTTATTCTCACAATAATTTCCACTTTCCAGTTATGGCCGTGAAGATTTTCGCACTGTCCATGGTATTCTCTCAGGTTGTGTGCCGCGGAAAACTTCCGGTTAACCATAATTTCATACATACAGGTCTCCTAATTGTAAAAAAAATTGTAATTGCCCGGACACGTAACCCGGAGTAGTTACAAAACGTTGTCTTGGTGACCATCAAATAATAATATTTCCCTTTGATTTTAAAGCATGGGGACATCAATGGGGAAAAACCCGCTAAATAAATATTGACATCCAGTTAAATTTTATGCATATTTTATGTTTTAAAAATTTAGTTAAAAAATTAATAAAATTTGATTGGCAATATAAATATTTTCAGTTATAATAGGATATTTTCAAAAAGGCAATACTTAAATTATAAAACAATACGGAACTGTTGAAAATTAAGAATTTAGTGCAATTACGGTTATTGCAGCTTATAATAAAAAAAAGATATTGGGTCACCACTTGAGTTAGAGAGAAAAGGCGATCAAAAGCGGCTGCCTGATTCATTGGTTATCAGCGTTTTTTAAAAAATATTGGCGGTGTAGCTCAGTCGGTTAGAGCATACGGCTCATATCCGTAGTGTCCGGGGTTCAAGTCCCTGCACCGCCACCATTTTAATCTAATCTTACGAAAATGTGTATGCCCGGCAAGTACCGGCATTTCGCAAGATTGCGGTTATTTTGGGGTCTACTCTTTTTTGTTTTAGTGTAAGGTCTTTTATGGACAATTTAAATTTTATTTATGGGAAGTGATGGAAAAGATATCAGAAAAAGAGGTAGAAAGGATAGAAAAACTTGCCGGCCTCAGTTTTTCCGAGGCGGACAAGAAGGCCTTCATACCCCAGTTAAATAGTATCCTTACTTATATAGACAAACTTAATCAACTGGATACCTCCGACATCCAACCGACAAATCACGCCGTTTCCATAAATAATGTATTTCGTAAAGATCTGCTCACCGATTCACTGGATCGCAAGTTGTCCCTAAAAAATTCTCCCGATCAAGACAGCCAATATTTTAGGGTGCCCAGGATAATAGAATAAACCGCCAATTTGGTATGCGGGGGGATTTTGAATACTCTTCATCAAGCCACCATCCACGAGCTGCATGACAGGTTGAAAAAAAGAGAAATAACGTCCCGGGAAATTACCGAGTCGGTTTTTGAAAGAATCGATCAAGTGGAAGAAAAGGTTAGGGCTTTTGTTACCCAAACCCGGGAGACGGCAATAAAGCAGTCAATAGCTGCTGACCAGAGAATCCAAAGGGGCGAAATAAGTCTCCTCACCGGAATTCCAATTGCAATCAAAGATTTGCTCTGCACTAAGGGGATAAGAACTACCTGTTCTTCAAAAATTCTCGATAATTTTATCCCTCCCTATGATGCCACGGTAATTAAAAAGTTGAAAGAAGAGGATGCGGTCTTAATCGGCAAAACCAACCTGGATGAATTTGCCATGGGTTCTTCCACTGAGAACTCCTGTTTTGGGGTTACCAGAAATCCGTGGGATTTGGGGCGGGTTCCCGGCGGGTCCAGCGGGGGTTCTGCCGCTTGTGTTAGTGCCGATGAATGTATAGCCGCCCTGGGATCTGATACGGGGGGGTCCATTCGCCAACCAGCAGCTTTTTGCGGCATTGTTGGTTTAAAGCCCACCTACGGAGCTGTTTCTCGCTATGGCCTGGTTGCTTTTGCCTCCTCTTTGGACCAGATTGGTCCCATGACCAAAGATGTGGAGGATTGCGCCCTTCTCTTTAATATTATTTCCGGGTACGATCCCTCTGATTCCACTTCGATTCCCCTTGACCGCACGGACTATAGAAAGTCTCTTGTTGCTGATGTCCGTGGAATAACTATTGGCATTCCCCGGGAATATTTCGTTGAAGGTATTGATCCCCAGGTAGAAAATTCGGTTCAGGCAAATATCAGATTACTGGAAAAACTGGGCGCTGTCTGCAAGGAGGTTTCACTCCCCCACACCGAATATGCGGTTTCAGTTTATTATCTCATTGCTCCGGCAGAGGCCAGCTCGAACCTTGCCCGCTATGACGGGGTAAAGTATGGATACAGATGCAAAGACAGTGAAAACCTCCGGGAAATGTACCGTATAACCAGAAAGCAGGGCTTTGGTGCCGAGGTGAAGAGAAGAATTATGTTGGGAACTTATGCCTTGTCGGCGGGATATTATGACGCTTATTATAAGAAGGCGTCCCAGGTAAGAACTTTAATCGGTAAGGATTTTGAGGAGGCGTTTAAAGAGTGTCACGTCTTAATTACCCCCACCACCCCCACTCCGGCCTTCCAAATCGGGGAGAAGGTTAATGATCCTCTCGGCATGTATCTTTCTGATATCTTCACAATTCCGGTGAACCTGGCCGGTCTTCCCGGCATTTCTCTTCCCGGTGGATTCAATAAGGATGGTCTTCCCATCGGAATCCAAATTATCGGAAAGCATTTTGAAGAGGAGCGATTACTGCAGGTTGCTTATACGCTGGAAAAGAATACCGATCACCACCAAAAAAAACCCAATCTATTATAATCCTGAATCCAGAGCGAATGTTTTCTAAGCACTGATTGTGACCAATTCCCCCAATTTTTTAAAAAAACAGGTTATTTTTTCCCAAACCTGAATCTTCCGCACAGGCCATTTTTTCAATCATAACCCATTGAAAATAAAGTGTATTATAATTTTTTTGTGTAGTGACAATTGTTTCTCGATTTTTTCCAATTCAAAAATTTTTCTTACCAATGGAAAAAAAGCTTAAAAGACCATTTTTCGGCAGAATACTCTTACCCGGTCAAACAGGGGTAGGGGATCGAGGTTACCAAAAACATGATCTTTTTGATTCCCTGCAGGAAGAAGGCAAAAGCTTTGTGATTCGGATAAAGGCCGGCACAACCAAAACTCCTATTAAAGAACCACATTTATTTATCAACTTCATACCAAATATGGCACTTATCTTTATCCAAAATATTCTTACGGGGTCGCGCCATCAACTTCAAACCCTCCCAGATAAGTTTCGTACTGCCGAACATCCGGTGTTTTCTGGTTGAAGCGACTACATAACCTTTTTTTAAAACACACAACTTTTTCCCTTCCTGCTTCCCGAGTTTCTTTAGATTTTGGAGAAAAAATCCTTCTTCCCCAGCATAATATTTCTCATCAAACCCCCCCATTTTATCGAAAGTTGATTTGTGGAGATATAGAATGCCGGGATGGATACCACTTAAGGTGGATAATACTTTAAATATCATATGAAAAATGAAAATAATCGGGGTAAGGGTTTCCTGGACTATTTTTCCTCCTCCTCCAATATATTTCCCTGTTGACATTGCCTCATCTATGAGAATAAATATATTTGAGCTGACGTGATTGTCTGCATCCAAAAAAGCTACAATCTCTCCTTTGGCTGCACGCCCGCCCGCATTACGAGAAGCAGCAATCTGATTTTTCTTTTCAAATACTACCCGCGCCCCATGATCCCTCGCTACCTGTTCAGTATTATCAGTGGAATTATTGTTCACTACAAGCAACTCAATGTCTGCATTCGAATATTTTTTTTTATATTCCTTTTCTGCGCGCCTAACGTTCTTTATGGTCTCACCCAGATAACGCTCCTCATTAAACGCCGGAATTACCAGGGTAATTCTCGGCCTTCCTCCTTTTTTATTAACATCTTCAGCTACCATTTTTACCCCCGGTATGGTTTTTAATAATTAGGCATTTACAATTTTTTAAAACTCAGATAATTCTTTTAAAAAGAGATCCAAAAAATCATTGCTGGTTTTGTATGAAAATATTGAACTAAGGACAGACAACGATACATACATATTGTTATTACAGGTAAGAAACATTATTAACGGCACTTCATTTAATATCGCCGGGGAAAAGAAAACAGAATCAAGCCGGGCATCTCCCAAAAAACTATCCTTGTCGTTACTTAAGTGATTCAAATCTAAAACCCCAAGATTGGTAATGCGAATTGTTGCAAGAGCATGGTTTTTCCCTGACCTCTTTTTTCTAAAACCCCATTTTAGTGCCTTAATTCGAAATCGAATTGGAATTAATTTAAAAATAGAAAGGAGGATTAAAGGAATTGTGTAAGCCTGGTTATCAATCAAGAAATTCCTTTCTTGGGCAATATTTTTTAAAACCTCCTCTTTGTCAGGGTTGTCTTTGGTAAAAAAATTCATTACCATACCCGAAACATAATTTCCCAATGATTTATTTTCTCCATCACGGAGGCCCACCGCAGAGTAAAAGGAAATTCTCCCCGACTCATTACCCCCCCATCTGTTGTTCCACTTCTTAACCGTGAAATATATCCCGGCTAACAGTAAATCAGTAAAAAGGATTGATCTCCTCTTAGCCAAGGCCTTAATTTTATTTATCTCTTCTCCTTCGATTCTCCGGATGACTACCATCCTTTTTTTATCAGGGGATTCGGTTTTAGGAATAAGCTTGACGAGGGGAAACCGAAGGGACTTAAGCTGATGTCTTAAAACGTAAAATAAGGCCCTTATGATCTTTATGCCCTGGCGCCATGTGGGAAATAGTTTTTTATCGAAATAAGTAAATTCTATTATTCGCTGCCTTTTTATCTGCTTATTAAAATAAATCCTGTTATATTCCAGGATAAATGTTTCAATAAAATTGGCAGCACCACGCCCATCAGTGACAGCATGATGAAAGGCAAAAAAAAGTAAATTGTCTTCTTTACGGTTTATCAAAAAAACCTTTACTCCCGCCTCCTTGAAAATATCTATTTTATATTTATGGATAATCTTCAAAAAATAATGGGATTCCTGGTTGAGATTTATTTTAAGATCCTGCGGAGATAAAATTTTTAACACATCAAGGCCGGAAACATCATGGGGCTCCCAAAATAATCGAAACCAGCGTTTCCAGGAAGGGGCACTATTGGTCAGCAGGTATTTTAACTTATTATGGATTACCAGGCTCGCATCCAAGGCTGATTCCATCTTTTTTTGATCTATTTTACCTTTTACGGAAAAAACCAGATAAAATACCGGTGCTTGCCCGATGAGAGCATCCCACAAATAATAACATTCATCTACTATGCTGCAGGGTAAATATTGCGCCCCCCGTTTAGAAGTTGTCTTCTCCAATAGCATGCCTGCCCAATAATACGAAAGAAAACAAGCTGCTTCGGCTTCCTAAGCCGGGGAACATCCCCACCTGTTTCGCTTTTTTTATGGAATTTTTCTCAAATAGTGATAGTGATACGGATAATAAGTATATTAGCAGAAAAGGTGATTAGAGCAAGGAAAAAAATTGGAAAATTCAGGTAATCAAAATAAGACGGCCTCATAAAAAGTCGTTTGGAGAGTTTTCAGCCGCAAATGCAGCAGCGATATGTCCTTGATTCATCAATATACTGTAGTCCATTTTACAGGCCGGGAGCGTCAAATCGGGTTAATCTTGGGAGGGAATAATTTATGATTTTTTTTGTATCAGCTCAATAACCAGGGATAGCTGCACCTGGAACTTACCGGCGTCAGGTCTTTTCTCTTGACAAAACTCCCAATTTTGCTGACATCACTCAATGATCAGACCATTAAGAATCCAAGATCCTGGAGCGTATTACCACGCCACCTGTCGGGGGAACGATCTAAAGAAGATATTTTTAGGCACGCAGGACCAAAAAATTTTTCTGGAAAAGCTTTCTATGTCCTTAGGTGTTTATAATGTATCTCTCTTGACATATGTTTGTATATCCAGCCATTTCCATCTGTCATCAGTAACCTTTCTAAATTTATGCGCCATTAGTCAAGCCGGAAAGCAGCTGCAAATCAGGTTGGAACGTGAGGCAAAGTTGAAGAAAAAATTTGATGAATTAAGCGACCAATTAATTCGATTGTCAAGAGGAAAAATTTGAGTCCGATTCCCAATCCGTCTGTTTATGCTTGAAGGGGGGGGGCAAGCCAAAGGTTCCGACGGCGGTCATTGAGAGATCTTTTTTCGGAGAGGTATCCGGTTACGTACAGGTTATCAACCAAATAGGAGAATTGACGCCTTTCTTGGCCCGCCCGTTGTTCACATACCTTCTTTTTATTATTTTTCATGGCAATTACTTAGAAAAATGGTCATAAAAGGAGTTTTTTAAAAAGAATGGGTGTTGCCAAATAATTAAGCTAATATAAAATAGCATAATTTCTCAATTAATTCAAAAAAAATTAAAAAATTATAAAAGTACGAAAAAAAAGTGGATTGTTTTTAATAGGGGGGGGCGACCACACCCCCTGAAATAATTAATTTAAAGGCTTCCTGTACTGTCATATTAAGATCAAAGACATCTTCTTCGGGAACGGCGATATAAAAACCCGAGGTGGGATTGGGGGTAGTGGGAACAAAGATATTAATCATTTTTTTTGCTGTTTTTGCCTGTATTTCCCCCTGGGTTACCCCAGTAACCAGACCGATGGTGTATATCCCCTTTCTTGGGTATTCCAGCAACACAACCCGATTGAAACTATCTGATTTCTCTAAAAATATAGCCTCAATCATCTGTTTGATGGGAAGATAGATATTTCTCACCAGAGGAATTTTTTCAAGAAATTTCTCCCCCGAGGAGATCATTTTTTTTCCAATAATATTCCGGGTTAGCAGACCGATCAATAATATTATGAAGAATGTACCCACAAGGCCGATTCCGGGTACGTGAAAGGGGAGGTAAGTATCCGGATGATACCTGAGAGGCAGAAATCCGACGAACCGGTCCAGAGAAGAAACGATGAAAGTAAGAATATAAACAGTCAGTGTCAGGGGGACTGATGCCAGAAGCCCGGTTAGAAAATAGGTTTTAATCCTGTTTTTAAAAGATCCTGTCACAGCTCTTTAGCTTTTTTATTATTGGAGTCGACCAGAATGCACATGGGCTTATGCCTGCCTGCTTCCTCTTCGTTCATAATGAGATAGCTGACTATTATGATCAGATCTCCCTTACTAACTTTACGGGCAGCCGCTCCGTTGACGCAAATTTCACCAGAGCCGTCCTTTCCCGGCAATGTATAGGTTTCGAACCGTTCGCCATTGGAAATATTATATATACGAACCTGCTCAAAGGGAAGCATGTTAGCTTCTTTCATTAGTCTTTCGTCAATGGTGATACTGCCTTCATAATCAATGCTGGTATCGGTGATCGTTGCTCGATGAATCTTTGAATTTAACATGATTCTCTTCAATTTTGTTCCTCCCCCCCCAACTCGCAATTATCAATCAGCCTTGTTTTTCCGATTTTTACTGCTAAAGCCAGGAGTGCTTCTGATTTAATCTGAGAAATCTCACCCAGATCAACTTTATTGCAAATTTTAACGTATTCAATCTCCGCCAATTTCTCTTCTCCGATTAAACGCTTCACCCCCCTTTCAATTTTTTCAGTATCCCGGATTCCTTCTTGATATAACTTTTTTGCTAAGTCCAGCGAACGGTTTAAGCTCAAAGCTGATCTTCTTTCATCTTGGGAAAGATATTTATTTCTTGAACTCATGGCGAGACCATCTTCTTCCCGCACAATCGGCATCCCAATTACGTTGATTTCCCAATTGAGATCCAGGACCATTCGTTTAATAGTTACAAACTGTTGAAAATCTTTTTTTCCAAAAAACGCAAGATGGGGATTTACGATGCTGAACAGTTTGGCTACAACTGTGGTAACCCCTTGAAAATGATGGGGGCGGCATATGCCGCAAAGAGTTTCAGTAATTTTTTCTACTTCAACAAAAGTCTGAAAACCCTTGGGATACATTTCCTGGACCGAAGGAGCAAAAATAACATCAACACCTACCTCTTTTGCCAATTTACAATCCTGCTCCAGATCTCGGGGGTAATCTCCATAATCTTCTTCGAGACCAAATTGGATCGGGTTGACAAAAATACTGGTAATTAAATAATCTCCTCTTATCTTCCCTTCCTCCATCAAGCTGAGATGCCCTTTGTGTAAAAACCCCATGGTGGGAACGAGAGAGATTGTTTTACCCTCTTTCCTCCATTCACGGGAAATCTTTTGCATCTGACTTATTCGGTTAACTATTTCCATGTCCGTTGCTTATATTCGGATAAATCTTCAT
>DAOWNY010000004.1 GCA_030642325.1 Deltaproteobacteria bacterium | reverse complement strand
TTCCATGTCGGAGCCGTCACAGTCCTGGTCGATCCCGTCACCGCAAATCTCTTCTGCTCCAGGGTTAACGGAGTAATTGTTGTCATCGCAATCTCCCTGATTTTCCGTGTAACCATCCCCGTCATTATCTATGTCGTTGGGTGAGACAGGTTCAGGTTTGAGCATTTGTCTTCTTTCGATATCTTGAGGCGTTCTGGAGCGTTTAACCGCGTGATCGGGGGTAAGCCGGTCCGTTAGTGATGTGCGATTCCGAAGATCCTTCAGTAAGGTTCGAGTTTTCATTTTTTTCTTGGTTAGACCAAGTTTAAGGAGCTCACTGATCGCATCTTGAGCTGGGCCAAGATCGGGATCTTTTTTTAAGGCTTTTTTATAGAAAGAAGACGCCTTTTTATAGTTTCCCTGGTCGCTATATTCAATTCCCTTAAAAAAGTAGATAAGCGCTTTGATGTCGGTTGAGAGAGGCTTTTTTAATGCCTGTTTCTGCTCGGGGGTGAGTTTTATTTTTAGCAGGCTGGTTATTTCAAAGAGCAAATCTTTTTCCATCCTGAAGAGTTCCGCCAGGTTACCTTCGGTCATGACTTGACCAAATATTTTTTCGTTTCCTACCTCCAGAAGATCGGAGTTTAACCTAAGCTCAGCGAGTTTACCTTCAAAAATATCTCCCCCGACAATACAGCCGGCACCCAACAATCTCCCAACCCTGGGAGCTGTTCCAGGTTCAACCAGTCCGGATACTCCGAGATCTAATTCTTCTACCAGGGCTTGCAACCGGACTCTTTCCACAAGCTGGATATCATCCAGCAAAGAAAGGTCAGTGCAAAGCATAATAGTAATTCCTTTTTGAAGGGGATTCAACTTCGATGATTTTGTCCTGTTATGAAAATACATTACAGCTACGGTGTTGGGCTTAACTATTGCCTGAAGAGCCTTTTCCTGTTTAATTGCCTCTTTTGCCCAAGTCTTAAGTTCTTTTGTTACCACCTGGCCTCCCCATGAAAAGGAGATCAAACCGTTCCAGATTAATACAGCACAACATAATATGTTCAAAAACATTTTTTTCATTTAATACCTCTCGCACAAAGTTTTTTTGAACTGCCGGTTTTTGGGGTGTTAAGGTTAGTAATGACAATTATCAAGTATAATTGAGTCGATTATATTTTAAAAGGAGATTTGTAGAAAAGATTGCGCTATATTAAGCGGCCCCATGGCCCCTGAGTTGTTTAGCAAATGGACGGGTTGTCCGGTATGGTTTTCCGCGCTTAGCCGGATAAACTAAAAAAAGCGGTCAATTGGCAGCCGGCCCGGCAAATTTTTTTTTAATATTACATGATTGGGTAAAAAGGTCAAGGAATAAGAAATTGCAGGGCTGCACGGGTTAATAGGTTTTTCATGATAAACTAAAAGGCCCGGGCTCCAGTTCAAAGTTGACGACAGGATTTATCTGTGTTAATCGTAAGTTATGGGCAATAGTAAGGAAAGCTGTCCTGCAGTTTTTTTATCGAGAGCTTTGTAAAACAGGACTTTTCATCGTCAGAACGTATATTTAACATATAATCTCGCCCGCTGTAAATTCAAGGCTCACTGCCCCGGCGGCCCAGACCGCTGAATTTGCTTATTTTTCACTTCGGTTGGAATTGTTTGTAATCGTTCAAAGTTGAGGGTTCACGGCTAACAATTAACTGAAACCGATTTTTTTGTTTTACTGAGATATGCTGGCATGATAAAAGGCTTAGCTGCGTTATTGAAAACACAGGCATATATTTCATCACAAGGGATCAGCAAGACGGCTGATATGGAACCGCAAAAAACGGATTCAAAGATTGAAATCCATACCAAAAAGGCTTAAGGTAATACATAATTCATTGAAACGACAGTGAACAGGACAGTTACGAATTGTTTTTGAATAATTTTAATTCATAACAGACCAGCTTTTTTAAAATTTGCTGTTGAACTTGTGCCTAGACCATATATTTCATAAAGCTGAAATAATACTGATTTTCAAAGGCCTTGCATCCTCTTGCCTAATGGGGAAGCTTTATGCAAAAAGGGCTTCAGTCGGATCAATTTATCGTCTCCCAAAACAGTTGAGGGCTGACCGTTATTCAATTTGCAAAAAATAGGGTGAGGACATTATGAACGATCAAATAATCGGGGTTGGAAGCATTTTAGGCAGGTACAAAATCGAACGGGAGCTGGGCAGAGGGGGCATGGGAGTCGTTTACAAGGCCCATGAACTTTCCCTTAACCGGAAAGTGGCCGTTAAAGTCTTGTCACAGAGGTTTTCTTCTGAAGAAGAATTCGTTAAACGTTTTAAAAGAGAAGCTCAAATAGTGGCGGCATTGAATCACCCGAATATCGTCAATATTCTTTCCTACGAAGAAGAGAACGGCCTTCATTATTTTTCAATGGAATACGTAAGCGGCAAAGACCTGGGGAAGATATTGAAGGAGAGAGAGTTAATTCCCGTTGAGGAGGCCCTTTCAATAATTGCCCAGACAGCCGGTGCTTTGAATGAGGCCAGTGCCAGAGGAGTAGTGCATAGAGACCTTAAGCCCTCCAATATTATGATAGATAAGATGGGTAAAGTGAAGGTGACCGATTTTGGGGTTGCCTATTTTCAGGATACCGATACCAAATTGACCAAGACCGGAATGTTCCTGGGAACTCCGGAATATGCTTCGCCGGAGCAGGCCACGGGACGTCCCCTGGATGTTAGGAGCGATATTTATGCGTTGGGAGCGGTGTTATACAGAATGCTGTCCGGCAAGCCCCCGGTTACCGGAGAATCCCCTTTGGCTGTGGTGACAAAGATTGCCACTGAACCCCCGGTTCCCATCGGTGAAGTTAATCCTTCGGTGCAAAAGCCTTTGAGGATTTTGATCGAAAGGATGATGGCCAAGGATCCCGAGGATCGGCTTCAATCTCCAAAAGAGGTTTTAAGGGAGATTGATGATTGTATTAATAAGTTAAAAGTGGAGGTTCCTTTGGTCGGAAACAAAATTGGTGGTAAGGAGGCAACAAGCCATCCCCTGCCAAAACAAAAATTTTATGCCGGGCTGGTTGGAGTTGTCGGGATAATATCGGCGGCTTTATTAATCCTGTGGATCGTAAAAGGTGGTTTTCCTGACGGCATTTGGAAGGAAAAGTCAGCCCTGGTATCCAAAGTAGAGAAGGAGGGTAAGGTTCCTGCCGCCAAAATAGAACCGGTTGACGAAAAACAGGCTACTTCCCTTACTTCTGTCTCCGGGGTTGACGAGATCAAAGAAGGAGTGTCTATGGACGGGCGGAAGTCGGCACCCAAATCATTCCCGCCGATAAAAATACCGGTTTTACCGAAGATTCCGACCGTACTCATGGTGGTTTCCGGCGACGAAAGCTTGGCCATGCTGACCCGTTCCTACCTTGAATCGATGGTTATCGGCAGTGGATTGAGACTAACCACTATTTCTGAAATACCCACACTCAGGGAGAAGGCACAATACGGAGACATGCCCGTTACCTGGTATAGCATTAAACGATTTATTCCCAGTGACAAGGCCCATATACTTCTTCTGGCCCAGATACAAAAAACCGGGTCGGTAGTTCTCAATTATTATGGGCAAAGCCGGGAACAGACTATAGCAACATATTCCGTCAGGGCGGTCGACATGGCTACCGGAGCATCTGTTGCCGTGCCTGCAAGCGGTTCGGTTAAGTTTACCTCTTTGAATATGGAAGAAAATGTTAAAGAGGTAATAACCTCGTCGGGAAGGGGGATAGGAGAAGAGATTAAAAAATATTGGGAAAATAAACTGGGGGTTGCACCAAAAGACGCCGGTTGAAAAACCGAGGATTGGTATTGGCTGTTAACTTAGGGTCTGTGTTTACCAATGCTTTAGTAGTTTACGGTTTATCGGCCTCTGGTTGATCACATTGGAGGTTCAATACATTTGCCAGAATTGAAGCCTCTTTTAATAGCTCCTGGGCCTGCTTGTTATGGGGATCTCTTTTTAGGACCTTTTTGACCAGGGAAATTGTTTCGCAGGGTGACTGTTCATCATATAGCAAAAATTTGGCCTCCGTAGTCATCGGGACAAGGAGACTATCGATATTACGATTCGCAATTATAGCATTTGGTTTTAAGGTTAAAACCTTACTAAATTCATCATATGCCTCCCCGTATTTCCTGCCAGAATAGAGATCAACCCCCTTTTCACTGAGAGCAATGATTTTTTTTGAAACATAGATATATTTTATGGCGGAGGGATGGTCGGCACAGATCTGAATAACATGTTGAAATTTTTCAATCGCTTCCGAAAATTTGTCTTCCTGAAAGAGCGCTACACCTTTGTTGAAATTTTCTCCTAAAAGTTTTTCGTCCATCTCCGCTGCTTTTTTCTCTTCATCCAAAGGGGGAGTCTTTTCTGCTGCTGCGCCTGTTTTATCCACAGAGGGAGTCTTTTCTGCTGCTGCATCTGTTTTATCCGCAGGAGAAGGCCCTTTCTCTTTCTCCGGTTTTTTTATCGCTTCATATGTTTTGTCAGATGGTTTCCGGGAAGCCGGTTCAGCGGACAAAGGTGGACCCACCGTAATCATTCTTCCCCCA
Organism: Deltaproteobacteria bacterium; assembly: GCA_030642325.1. Lineage (GTDB taxonomy): Bacteria > Desulfobacterota > DAOWNY01 > DAOWNY01 > DAOWNY01 > DAOWNY01. Next base: position 18,691 of record DAOWNY010000004.1, on the reverse strand, counting down.
TTAAAGGTTTTCATTCCCTTGATGACAGGAATTTTAATCTTTTGGCCTACCTCTATCCTATTGATATCATCAATATCGTTAAAATGGGTGATGATATGGTATTTCATCATATCTCCATAATACTTTTTTGCTAAAAGGGATAAACTTTCCCCTTTTTTCAAGGTATGAAGCAAATATTTTCCTTGTTCGATTTCGGGGGGTTCTTGAATGATATCCTTGTAATCTCCGGGGTGCCGAACCCTAAAGAGCCTCCTTAAATAATCGAAGGCCTCTTGCTGTTCAGGATCCAGAAAGAGGACGGTAAGAAATTCCTTCCTTGATCTTTCCCACTCCCTCTTTTTTAAATATTTTTTTCCCAGGCGGATGTGGCGTTGAACGCAGCTTGCGAGGTTGGACTCCATCTTTATTATTTTGGTTTGAATTTCCTTATTGTCGGGGTCGATTTTTTGAAGGTCTTTCCATGCTTGAATTGCTTGTTTGAAGTTTCGCTCCTCTTCATAGTTTTCGGCAAGCACCCTTGCCTTCTCTGCCTCCCGATTTTCCGGCTTGATGAGAGCGCAACCAATGAGTGATATTCCAATGACGAAAATGCATGGGATTATCAGATATATTAATCTTTTATCTTTCATATCAACCTACTTTAAAGGTCCGATAAGCTTACGGTCATAACGTCCGTCATAGATAGCACTCTGCCTGAAAGTTATAAGTTTATTTGCAAATTTTTTCAAGCCCCTTCCGGCAAGAATCTGGACCCGTCTTATCTCAAAGGGATCAACAAAGACCGGATTCGCCATCTGCTTCACTTTTATTCCTTTTTCCAATGTGGCCCCAAAAACGGTTAACCCCCCCTTATACCCGTATTTTATGGCAGCTTGAATATATGTTTTGTTAAATTGACCATAGGGGTAAGCAATGTACTCCACTTTTTTCCCAGTATGTTTTTCAATGATTTTTTTGGGGATGAGCAGCTCCTGTTTCAACCTTTTTTGGTAATTTGCTTCTGTTTCCCCCTTTCTTTTCCATGGAATTTTAAATTGGTGGGTCTTTGAGTGGGCCTGAATGTCAATTCCGTTATCGCTCATTTCTTTAATCATTTCCCAGGTTAATGAACTGGGGTTGCCGGGAGAAATAAAATCGGTGTATATAAAAAGGGTTGCCGGGAAACCATATTTTTTTAGTATGGGATAGAGGAAAGTGTAAGTTGATTTCCATCCGTCGTCGATGGTGATTACCACCGATTTATCGGGAAGGCCCTGTTTCAGATTGATGAAATCAAAGAATTTTTTCAGAGAGATGACATGAAATCCGTTTTTTTTGAGATAAGCCATCTGCTCTTGAAATTCCTGTATAGTCAGTTGCAATAGTCCCCGGGGATTTTCTCTCAAATCATGGTAGAGAATGACGGGGACAATCTGGTAGCCGCCCGCCTTTATTCTGCCAACCTCTTTGATGGAAGCAGGATATCTTGGGAGCGGGTGACGGTATGCACAACCGGCCATCAAAGAGACGGCAAGCCAGATTAATATGATTTTTTGGCCGTTAAGCTTTTTACCCTTGACAAAAATGTTTCTGAAAAACAGCAATTTTTTTCCTACTTTTGTCTGTCGCAAAAATTTTTGTGGATAGTGCCTAAGCGTTATTTTGACTCTTATTAAGAAAACATTCCAGCATAAACTTTGCCGTTGCTTTTTTGTCGCACTTAAGCCCCGGATGTTCACCGAGAAATTTGATGATATCTTTTAGCAATTCTCCTGCGGTCTGGTATCGATCGGCAGGATCAAGCTGTAAGGCCTTCATCACCATTTGGTCCAGTGGGGCGGGAAAATCCTTGATCAGTTTTCCGATGGGGGTAATTTTGGGTTGACAAGCAAACGTCAATATTTCTTGCAGGGTTTCTCCTTGATTGGCTTTTTTCCCGGAAAGTAATTCGTAAAACAGGAGTCCCAACGAGAAAATGTCTGATCTATTGTCTATATCCCCTTTGCCGGCGGCCTGTTCAGGGGACATGTAAAGGAGTTTTCCCTTTACAACTCCGATGATGGTATTTTTGGCTTTACGCTGAGCAGCCTTGGCTATACCAAAGTCAACGATCTTTACTTCCCCCTCAAAAGATACCAGAATATTTTGAGGGCTGATGTCTCTGTGAACAATATTGAGGGGCTTTTTGCTGAAGTCATCCCTTTTGTTGTGGGCATAATCAAGCCCTTTACATATCTCTGCCAATATATACAGGCTATAGGCAATGGGCATTTTATGTTTATACCCTTGCATGATGTCAGTGAGATTTTTCCCATGAATGTACTCCATGGCAATATAATAGGTTCCAAAAGCATTTCCAAAGTCGTGGATGGTGACGATATTGGGGTGGTGAAGCTGGGAGGCAAGATTGGCCTCATCAAGCAGGGAAGTTATAAATTCCTTATCGGATGCCCTTTCAGGCAGGATCCGTTTTATTGCCGCTCTCATCCTGAAATTTTCAACTTCTTTTCTGGCAATAAAAATTTCACCCATTCCTCCCGAGGCTATCTTCTTTTCCAGGATATAAGGGCCGATCCGATCGCCTTTCAATCCCGATAACTCCGCCCCCTCCTTAATTTCCAACCGGTCTTTTACTGCAGCAGAACCGATGGCTGTTATCAGGACCAATAATGACAGCAAGGGGAGAAAAATCCCCCTTGCCTTTATTGCCCTTTCCACTTCTGCAAAGGAGATACCGAAACAAAGGGTGCCGATTTTTAACTTTTTTTTTCCATAATAGATGGGATAGGAAAAATCAATTTGACTTTTTTTCCGGCTATCCCGGTATCGCTGGGCGATAAAATCTCCTTTTTCCCGAAATATTACCTCCCCATCCACGGGTTCATACTTTGTTCCAACCAGGGTCAAAACGGTATGGGCCTCAATTTTGCGATTTCTGTCGTTCACAATGAGTGCATAGTTGATTTCATGATTTTCCAGCATTTTTAGAACAATTCCCTTCAATTTAAAGAGGGACTCCACCTGCCACCCGTGCTGGTTAGACATGCCTCTGGCCAACCAGTTTGAAGCTTCCTTTTCAGGGAATAATTTCATAACCATAAGCCCCCGGTCCAGTACTGTTTGTTTGTGGTCATTTATTTGATTGCTGAAAAGAATAGCAATCCAGATAATGATCAACAGGGCAGCTGGAAGGGTGGAAAGAAGAATTTTTTTCTGCCGATTGAAAATGGGATGAAAAAACTCCGGAACATTAATTATAGATTTATTTTTCAGTAAATAGTTCTTTAGATTTGACAGTTCTTCCACAATCTTGACGGTCTTGGTTTTGATAAACGTGGTGGATTGTGATATTTTAGCTATTAGTTCCATGAGTGACCATTGTGATGCAGGTAAAAGCTTTTTCATCAGTAGCCGGCATTGCTTGCTAAGTAACGGCATTGATTGATGCCCTGGGAGAATGAACAGAAACTTCATTCTGCTTTATAGTCTACAGCCTGTCTATTTGCGTAGTAACAATTTCCCAATCATACTTTTAAAAAGAGGCAATAAACGGGGATGGTTCCATTAATTATTTTTCCAAGAACTGTTTTAGGCAGACTGGAACTGGCGTGACGATCGTGGTGTCCGGGAGATTAGAACCCATATTACTCATCGTTTTCCCGGGGTTAACCCGTTGTTTTGGAGAAAGAGCAGAATCGTAAGTGCATTTAATGCCTCAAAAATTTTTTTAAAGCGGAGATAGCCCCCATGGATTCTTTGTTTCCAAAATTTTTTCGGGGAGGTATATCCTCTTTTTCAGGAGATGAGTTGACGGATTTTTCTGGGCCTGATTCCTCAATTTCCGCCAGACGTCCCCCACTGATAAACCGAAAAACAGGCCCCTGGAGGCTCAATGCCAAACGATTGTCGTGGGTGAGGGGGGCCTGATGGTGTATGGCTTGTCCGTCGATAGAGATTAAATCTTGTCCGGTCAAATCCTTCACCCAATATTGATCATCACTAAAAAAAATTTGGGCATGTCGATCAAGGATGGATGGATGCCCAAGATTAAAATCGCAATTCGGATTTTGCCCGATAGTTATGGGAAGCTCCCTAAAGGAACGGAGAGTAGGGCCATATTGTATCATAAGAGAAACCTGGACCCTTTGGATGGGAATTTGCTTCTCATTTGCCTGATCATCGGGGATAGTTGGAGGTTTTTTTGCAGGTGGCGCTACAGGCTTCTCAAGTGGAGAGGGGACCGTTTCGACCTTGGTTGCCGCGGCCTGGCCTTCCACAACCTTGGTCAAAAAACTTAGTTTGGGTCCATTTTTCGCAAAAGTCAGAACATCCCCATTTTTAAGATAAATTTCTTTGATCCTTTTCCCATTTACAAACGTGCCGTTAGTGCTTTGATCGATCAGCTTGAAACGGATTCCTTCCCTTACGATCTCGGCATGTTTCCGGGAAACAACTGAGAGGTCCTTGGGGTAGTTAACGTGGGTGGATGAATAGCGGCCGATGGAAATAGTGGGTTCAGAGAGTTCCTGTATCTCACCCTTCATGGGCCCCTCAATATGAACAAGCTGAACAATAATGGCGGGCGGATGCTTCATCACTATAAGCGTTTCCCTTTTTAAATCATGAAGAATCAAGAATTATTTTTTAAAAACAATTTATTATACCCTATAATCACTGTTTGCTGTCAAGAAAATATTAATCCAATGGAATGAAAACATTTCGAATGGATTTGACTTTATCCGATTTATTGTATAAATTTATTGTATAACGGTAAAAAAATTATACTTAAGTTAACGGCATTGGAACACAAGTATATATTTCACGAGAGGTCGGAATGTTCTCAGATATATATTCAAAAAAACTCATTCGGGAGTTTAAAAGCAATATCAAAATGCTTAGAAGCTTTATATAAGTCATTGAATAAAAACGGTGAACTGTGAACCGTGAGCGGTTACTATTAAAGTTTATCAATTTGGATTTTTATGGGCGATTGGGTACAGAATCGGATTCCTGAAATAAGTTCTTTTGGGAAATCAGACCGGGGACTAAGGCGGGCTAACAACGAAGATGCTTTTGCCGTAAAGCCTGAGCTTGGTATTATGGCGTTGGCAGACGGAATGGGGGGGGCGGCGGCCGGTGAATTGGCCAGTCGTATCTTTATTGAAAGTGCTTTGGAAGTTTTTTCAGAGTCTGCCGTCCGATCTGAGCAAGAAGCAACTAAGCTGGTCCGGAAGATTTTTCAACGGGCCAATGAAAAGATTTTGAACCACGTAAAGGATAATCCCCGTCACAAAGGGATGGGATGCACCGCAGAATTGATGGTCTACTACGGTGAAAATTTTATCTTGGGGCATGTAGGCGACAGCCGCACCTACCGTTTTAGAAAAGGGCAATTACAGCAACTTACCCATGATCATTCCCTGGTTCAGGATCAGATAGACAAGGGGCTCATTGCCTTGGCGGAAGCGAAAAATCATTCCCTTAGAAACGTCATTCTCCGGGCGGTAGGAGTTAGGGAGAATCTGGCGATTGATCTTGTGAGAGGGAAGATACCGCCGGGTGACCTTTTTCTCATTTGCTCCGATGGTCTCACGAACATGGTAGATGACAACTCAATAAAGGATGTTCTTTCCTCGGACACTAATTTGTCTCAAAAGGTGGAATACCTTATTGAATTGGCCAAGGCATCGGGCGGTGATGACAATATTACGGTGATCCTGTCGCAAATCATGGGGTTATGAGGATAGCAACGAGGCCTCGATATTTTTTTTAGCCCTTTTCATTTGATTATTTACAACAGACCCTTCCTTCCTTCCTTTCATCGTTCCCGCGATTATTTGTGTGAACCGTTATTACTGCACAGATTTTTTCGACCTTGTGCGGTTAGGTATTAGCTATTTAAGTGTTAGCTTTTGCATGAAACCATTCAACATCCGCTTGATCTCGTTACATTTGCCGATTTAATGCCAACCTTAAGCTGAGCGATCAGATGTCAACACGCAAACGTTTAGCTTTGAATAACCGAGGAATTACATCAGCAAGAAATAACACCCAATGAGTGAAAATTTGTAATAGCAAAACATCCTGTGATCATTTTGGCTAAGAGCTAACTGCTAAAGGCTAACCGCACAGCTTGGACTTTTTGAGAAATTACGAAAATTGATATAATATAAAAGTATTTTATTTTTTTTGTATACATATTTTGTATACTAATATATAGTATGCAAAATATATGTAGTCTAATTAAATTATCAAAATTTCTGATAAAGGTTTTGGTATCTGTTTATGGTCATTAGTTCACAGTTAATTGTTCATTAAAGCAGAAGGAAAAAGGAGATTGTGGGTGCTTCTTTTGAGGATTTAGAAGCCTTGAACAATTTAAAACAATAATTTCGGAATTGGAATCGATATCAAACATGTTTATGCATCGTTATTAAAGTTCATTTCATTGAAAAAAATGTGAACTGAGAATCGTGAATGGTTACGGGTTTTGATTGTTCAGAGGGAGGAGGCAATGCTTAAAGATGAAAACATAGCTTTTTTAATAGGAAAAGTTCGCCGGGGGTTAAGGCGAGAGTTTGACAGTAGATTTAAGCAAGTTGGAATTACTCCCGCTCAATATGACCTGCTTTCCCGACTCTGGGAAAAGAACGGTTTGCTCATGACGGAACTAAGCAATAAAGTCTATAAAGATGGTCCCACGGTGACCGGGCTGGTTGATCGTTTAGAAAAGAAGAAATTACTTCTGCGAAGAAAGGACGAAAAAGATCGCCGGGCTATCCGGATATTTCTTACGGAACAGGGAAAAAATTATGAAAAAGCATTACCCAAGTTAGTGGAGAAGATCCTGGAAAAGGCCGTTTCCCGGTTTACCCACGCTGAAGTTAATAGCCTGAAGAATTCTTTATGGAAAATATGGCAGAATTTAGAACAATAGAGAGAAAACAGGAGGCAATAACAGATGGATTCAAGGCAAGGATTTTTTGGCAACATCTCAGTCATTATGTTTATACTCTATTTTATTCTTTGCATCCTGCAAGGGGTCGCCGTTACCAAAGAAAATCCAAGAGAAGAAATGGTTGGAGAATCCTCTCCCACAGAAATAGAAGATGGGGAAAAAATATTGAAAGATGATTTGGTTTTTGAAAAAATTGCTGAGCTTGTTAAAGGATCGAAAAAAGATGAGGTGACGTTGCCACTTAAGTTGGGTCTTGAAATCGCCCTAAAGAATAATCTGGAGATCCAAATTAAGAAAATAGATATACCGTTTAGCCAAGAAGTTATTGCGGAAAAAGAGGCATATTTCGATCCCACTTTTTTCGGAGAATTTTATAATCAAAGATCTGAACGTCAAAGAAGTTCGGCATTGAGTGGAACTCCCATTTCCAAGGAAAGCGATCTGGCCGGTACTCTAGGAATCAAAAAGCCCTTTAAAATCGGGTTGGAGGCGGAACTATCTTTTGAAAATAGCCGCTATCGAAATAATTCATCCTTCGAGGGCCTGGATCCCCAATATAAAAGTTCACTTCTCCTCAATTTGCGCCAGCCCCTGCTTCAAAATTTCGGGACCACAGTAAATACAGTTGACATTATTGTTGCTAAAAATAATTTGGAAATAAGCAGTGATAAGTTTGCCTTGCAGGTAATTGATACCCTGGATAAAGCCGAACAGACTTATTATGTTCTCTTTTGGGCCATTGAGACACTGGACCACCGCAAGGAGGCGCTCAAGTTGGCAGAAGAACTTTTAACCGGCAATAGAAGTCGTTTTAAGGCAGGAGTCACCCACATTGGGGAGGTGCAGGAGGCAGAGACCGCGGTGGCATCCCGACAGGAAAGAGTAATTTTAGCCAGGCAGCGGCTAAAAGATATAACCAATCTTTTTAAAAATATTTTGCAGATCCAACCGGGTTCCCCCCTCTATCCGCAAAAACTACGAACAGAAGAGTTGTCGTCACCCGGAGAGCAATTAATTTCTTTTCAACAGGCCTTCCAGCGGGCATTAATCAATCGTCCTGATTTGCGCCGGAAGAAGGTGGAAATAGAGAACAGGGAAATTTTTCTAAAATATAATAAGAATCAGTTGTTACCAAAGTTGGACGTATTGGGGACCTTTGGGTTAAATGGGCTTAGTGGCCGTGCAGAAACGCTAACTTTTGCCGGAATGTCCTCGACAAATCCCTTTGGGGGAGATTATTTCGACTCACTGGAGCATCTTTCCAAGGGCGATGGATATGAGTGGCAACTGGGGTTGGTGGCAGAAATTCCTTTGGGCAACCGGGCTGATCGTTCTCGCTATCACCAGTCGAAGCTGGACAAAAGACGGGCAATAATCGAACTTAAAAATTTGGAAGAGAAAATAGCCCTGGCGATTAAAATAGCCCTGGAGAATATTGAGAGCAGTTTGGGTCGTTTTCGAGTGACTGAAACATTTGAACAACTTGCAGCAAAAACTCTTCATCAAGAAGAAGAACGGATGAAGAGAGGGCTTTCCGACACCTTCCGAATTCTTAACTTTCAGGAAGATTTTACTGAGGCCAAAATCAGAAAAATTAAGGCCCTGATCGACTATCATAAAGCATTAGCCACTCTTTACAGGGCCATGGGAACTAATTACAGGCGCCACCGGATTCATTTAAATGTTTTGGTAAGTACTCAGGCAAAATAGACTTAAAGGCAGAAGACTGAAAGTAAAAAAACAGCAAAACGGTATTTATATCTTTTCGAGTGGAAAATATATAAATAGCCGTTGGAAACAGCTGACTTTTTCTCCAGTCCCCAGCCTAAACACCCGGGCAGCTAATATTTTGTAATATATTTATCAAAGTTTTTCACTAAGCAGCAATTAATGCAGGGAGAAAAAGAATGGGAAATGGGTTAATGAAATCAGTCCCCGCCATGTTTTTATTAGTGTGGATCAGTTGCATGGGCTGCGATAAAAACGAACAATCCTTTCAACAAAACGAGGCAGGCATTCCGGTTTTAATGGGGCAAGTTGAAACAAAAGATGTAATATACAGCTTACACCAGGTGGGAACACTGAAGGCAAAGCAGTCGGTCATGATAAAGTCGGAAGTAGAAGGAAAAATAATTAAAATATTCTTTAGAGAAGGCGATGCGGTTAAATCCGGGATGCTGCTGGTAAAGCTGGATGACAGCAAAATAATAAAAAAGATAGATCGACTGCAGGCGCGCATGGCGCAGCTAAAGATCCAGTTAGCCAACAGCAAAAGAACTTTGGAAAGAAAGCGTCCTCTGGCGAAAGAAGATTTGGTATCCAAGCAAAACCTTGATGACCTGGAGTCAAAAATTAAAATTGAGCAAGCCAGTATTCGGGAGGTCGGGGCGGAGCTGGATTTTAACCGGGAAATTTTTAAGGATACCGAAATTCGATCCCCTTTCCCGGGGGTCACTTCGGAAAAGGTTGTTAATTTGGGGGGGTTTCTTAAGGTAGGGGATCCCGTTGTTATGGTTGTTCAATTGGATCCGCTGGAAATTTCTTTTCGGGCGGACGAAAAATATAAGCCGCGACTTTACCTCAAGCAACCGATTACTATTACCGTATCTGCCTATCCGGAAAGGCGATTCTCGGGAGAAGTCTGCTTTGTATCTCCCGACATTGACGTCAGCACCCGCTCTTTTCTGGTCAAAGGACTGCTTTTAAATCATGAAAAGCTTTTAAACCCGGGGATGTTTGCTGAAATAGCCATTGTAACCGAGGTTCACAAGAATGCCCTGATAGTGCCCTGGGAAAGCGTGATCCAATTGGAAAATGAAACTTATCTCTACAAAATTGACGATGATAATGCAATAAAAGTCCCGATAAAGTTGGGCCTGGTGTTTAATGATGGAACCGCCGAGGTGTCAGGAGACCTCAAGCCGGGAGAAAAAATAGTTACCGAAGGTAAATTTGCCCTTTACGACCATGCCCGGATAAAAGTTAAGTGAAATTCTTCGCCGGCTTCCGAGTTACACATCTTTTTAAGTATCCGTTCATAGACAGTTTACGGTTCACAGCTAACTATTGCCTGAATTGAGCAGTTAGCCTTTAGCAGTTAGCTATTAGTCAAAATGATCACAGGATGTTTTGCTATTACAAATTTTCACCCATTGGATGTTTACTTCAAGCTCTCGTAATATCTCGGTTTTTCAAGGCTAAACGCTTTTGAGCTAATCACTCAACTTAACTATTGGTAAAAACTTAGGATTAATATGTAATTATAAGTTTTTCTTCTGAAGATTTTTAGAAGCCTTGAACAATTTAAAAGAACTACGAGCCCTAATTCCGGAATTGGAATCGATAGCAAACATGTTTATTTACATCGTTATAAAATTTTTTTCATTAAAAAACCGTGAACTGGGAACCATGAACGGTTACCTTTTTAATTACCTGCGATGATAATCATACACTTTTTACTATGGATAGAGTAACGATTTTATCATCTTAAATTATTTTTAATATCATTTTCGGTTAACGTCAGGAGATCCTTTCAATGTTTTTGCCGGAATTTTGCATCCGCCGCCCGGTTGCTGCTACTGTAATGATAATAATGCTGGTAATCTTTGGGGTTATCGGATTGGGACGCTTAGGTGTTCTGCTTTATCCTGATGTAGATTTTCCCGTGGTGACCGTGTCCACCATCTGGAAGAATGCCCGGCCCGAAGAAGTTGATAACAACATAACCGACAAGCTGGAAGATGTCCTTGGGGGGATAAGCGGCATCAAGCATATTACTTCGAATAGTTATCGGGGTCTTTCCCGCATTACGGTAGAGTTTGAGCTCTATAAAAATGTGGACGTAGCCGCCCAGGAGATTCGTGATAAAGTTTCCACTAAAATTTATGAGCTTCCCGATGAAGCCGAATCGCCTGTTATAGATAAGCTGGATGTTAATGCCCAGCCGGTAATCTGGCTTGCTCTTTCCGGACAAAGACCCATTGAGGGCATTACCGATTTCGCCGACAAGACCATCAAACCTCTCTTGCAAAAGCTGAAAGGAGTTGGAGAGATCAGGATTTTCGGCCGGGAAAGGGAAGTGAGAATTTGGATTAAGAGGGATCGCATGGCCGCTTACAATATCGGGATTGATGAGGTGATTCAGGCGGTCAAATCCCAGCACATCGAAGTGCCGGGGGGTAAGGTGGAGTCTGCCACTAAAGAGTTTCTGGTTCGTACAATGGGAGAATTTCCCACCGAGGATTCTTTCAATAATCTGATTATTACCTACCGAAATGGAGCCGCTGTCCGCCTTCAAGATTTTGGTTATGCCGAAGCGGGGAGGGAGGATTTTGCATCGGAAACCCGTTTTTATATACATGGCAAGGTAGCCAAAGTGGTGGGAATTGGGGTTGCCCCCCGTTCAGGTGCCAACGAGGTGGAGATGTCCCGATTGGTGAAGAGAGAGTTAAAAAAGATTCGGGAAACGCTTCCTTCCGGGATGGAAATCACTGTTTCCAGCGATAACACCGTATTTATTGAAGACTCAATTAATGAGGTAAAGTTTCAGCTGGTGATTGGGGGGGTGATGGCCGCTTTGGTCATCTTTTTATTTTTGCAGAATATCAGAACCACTGTGTTTAGTTCCATTGCTATTCCTACCTCGATTATCTCCACCTTTGCCGCCATTTACGGCTTCGGGTTTACCTTAAACAATATGACCATGTTGGCCCTGGTAACTGCAGTGGGCTTAGTCATTGATGATTCCATCATCATGGAGGAGAATATTTATCGTCACCGCTTTACCTTAAAAGAAGATGCCATGACCGCCGCTCGCAGAGGATCCGGCGAGATAGGTTTTGCCATCGTTGCCGCCACCCTTACTCTGGCAGGGGTTTTTTTGCCGGTGGCTTTCATGGGAGGCATTGTGGGAAGATTCTTCAAGGAATTCGCCCTTACCCTGGCCTTTGCCGTTGCCGCCTCAATGGTGGTGGCGTTAACCGTAGAGCCCATGCTTGCTTCCCGTTTTCTTAAGGCGGGGGGGGAGGGATGGAAAATTTTCAAAATTTTTGAATACTTCATGAAGAAAGGCACGATGATTTATCGTAAACATCTGACCTGGTTTTTAAATCATCGCGTGATCGTGGTTATAATGATATTGGGCACACTTCTTTTTGGAGGGTATATATTTTCTAAATTGGGAAAAGAGTTTGTCACCGCTGAGGATAAAAGCAAGTTTATGGTCCGCATCGAAACCCCCCTGAGTTATTCTATATACAAAACCGATCAAATATTAAAAAGGGTGGAAAAGATGTTGCAAAAAATGCCGGAACTGAGCCACTATTTTGCCCTGAGCGGTTACGGGGGAGGGGTGGAAGAGTCCAATAAGGGTGTAATGTTTGTTAATTTAGTGCCCAAAAATAAGCGGGATAAATCGCAACAGGAAGTAATGGTCGAGATCAGACGGAAGATGCATGAAATTCCTGATTTGAGGGGGATAGTATCTGATGTCTCCGTTTTTGGCGGAGGATCCCGAAGCGAAGATGTACAGTTCGTTATTCAGGGCCCCAGTATTGAAGGTCTGGATAAATATTCCAGAGAGATTATGGCCCGGTTGGAAAAAATTTCCGGGTTTGTCGACCTGGATCGCAATTTAGAACTGGGAAAACCGGAAATTCGGATAATTATTGATCGCAATAAGGCCGCCGATTTGGGAGTAAACATTAAAACCATTGCCGGTACGGTAGGCGCACTTATCGGAGGAGTGGATATTGCTGAGTTCAAGAGTGGGGGTGAAAATTATGATGTTCGCTTACGCCTCATCGAAAAGGAAAGGAACCTTCCCACTGACGTTGACCAGCTTTGGGTGCATACCAAAAAAGGGAAAATTATTGATCTGGCCAGTTTTGTTACCATCAAAACGGAAGCCGGGCCAAACGTCATAAATCGTCTGGATAGGCAGCGGGCAGTTACTATCTATGCTAATCTGGAGAAAAAGAAACTGGGGGAGGCGGTTAACGAAATCAATCGTATCGCTGCCCAAATTTTGCCCGAAGGATATACAACCAAATATATTGGTCGTTCCGAGGTTTTTCAGGAAACCGGGCATTATCTGGCCTTTGCCTTTGTTTTGGCGATTATCCTCACTTATCTGATATTGTCTGCCCAGTTCGAAAGTTTTATCTATCCCCTCTCGGTAATGATGGGGCTCCCTCTCTCGTTTGTGGGGGCATTTGGGTTATTGTATCTCACCGGCAATACTTTCAATTTGTATTCGATGATGGCCATGGTTTTGCTGGTAGGATTGCCTGCCAAAAACGGGATTCTTCTAATTGATTTGACTAATCAATTGCGATCCGGAGGAACGCCGCGGGATAAATCGTTGGTAGAGGCTGCGGGCACCAGGCTGCGGCCTATTTTAATGACGGCGTTTTCTACTGTTGCAGGGGTAATACCGGTGGCTCTGGGCATAGGAGTGGGAAGTGAAAGTCGTCAGCCCATGGGCCTTGCCATCGCCGGGGGGATATTGTCTTCAACGGTTCTTACTTTATTGGTAGTACCTGTTATTTATAGTTATCTGGATGAATTTACTAAATTAAGTCTGTTTGCCAAGATAAAAAAGCGTCTTTGGGTTGAAGAAGCCGACTAATCGGTTTGAAGCATTATTTTTGTGGAGGGCAACAACAATAATTTTATTATTCGGGGTGAAATTGGGGCAGGAAGGATTGAAGTAATTGTGCAGCTATTTTTTGTCCGTTGGGAAGGCACCTGAATATCGGCTGTATCCCATGATTTAAGGCATTTTGCCGGACAAACTTGCAAAGTATTTTCCGTACAATAACGTGGTAACTTATTTCCCAAAAGAATACTTATCTTAACCCTGTTCGTTCCCCTGGGGAAGCAGCCTGTCCGGGAGAAAGTAAAAATTTTACTTCATTTTTTTATATTTTTTAGATATATTTCATTATTAAGAAGAAGGATGGGGATTGCCTGAGTGATTTGCTAATGTTTAAAGAAGACGTTGGTTTTTTAAGTTTTGTCTTTAATCCATTTTTCGCCAAAGAAGGGGCAGATTAACTCGAGGTGGAGTTGGACCCGGGAGAAAATTTTACTTACCTTGATGAAATTTTTCTAAGATTAATCGGAGAATTTTATGTCCACAAAATTGATGCACGAAGAACTGGAAAGAAGAATTGACGAGCTGGAGAAAGAAGCCGATAATTACAAGCAAACAGAAGGGGCGCTGCGGGATAGTGAAGAACTTTTAAGTAATATTTTGGAGTCCATGCATGACGGAATACTGGTTTTGGACAACAACTTTCACTACAAATACTGGAACCGGGCCATGGAAAAAATATCAAAGGTTCGTCGAGAAGAGCTGATCTTCTCCAGCAAGAAGCCTTGGGATACCTTTGAGCATTTAACCGAGCACGGTGTGGATAATACGATACGTCAGGCAATGACCGGAAAAGTTATCAAAAAAGAAGATATACCATATCGTCTTCACGACAACACAAAAGGTTTTACCTCACAGACCTACCTGCCCCTGCGGAATTTAAGCGGTGAAATCAGGGGTATAGTCGGCATCATTCAGGATACCACCCACGAAAAAAAGATAGAGGAGGAAAAGAAGGCGTTTGAATCTCAATTTCAGCAGGCCCAAAAAATTGAAGCCATCGGCACACTGGCAGGGGGGATTGCCCATGATTTTAATAACCTGCTCATGGCAATTCAGGGGAACGTTTCTTTGATGCTGCTGGACATTGATTCCAGCCATCCCCACTATGAACAATTTAAAAGCATTGAAGAATCCATCCAGAGTGGAGTCGATCTTACCAAGCAATTGTTAGGTTTCGCAAGTGGGGGGAAGTGCGAGGTGAAGCCGACTGATATAAATAAAATAATTGAAAAGACTTCGGCCATGTTTGGAAGAACCAAGAAGGAAATTACGATATATAAAAAATTACAGAAGGAAATCTGGGCGGCAGAAGTGGATGAAGGACAGATTGAGCAAATGCTGCTGAACTTCTATGTTAATGCCTGGCAGGCCATGCCCAATGGGGGTGAATTGCTGCTGGAAACGGAAAATATTGTTCTGGATGAAGGCTTTACAAAAATCCATGTGATAAATCCCGGTAGATATCTGAAGATTTCACTGACCGATACCGGGGTGGGGATAGATAAAGAGATTCAAAGCAAAATATTTGATCCTTTTTTTACTACCAAAGGGGTGGGAATCGGAACCGGTTTAGGGTTAACCTCGGTATACGGGATTATAAAAAAACATGGAGGCACCATAACCGTTTACAGCGAAAAGGGGGAAGGCACCACCTTCTGTGTTTATTTACCGACATCGGAGAAAGGCATTGGCGACAAAGAATTGCCGTCAGAAGAGATGTTAATGGGCAAAGAGACCATTTTGCTGGTGGATGATGAGGCGCTGACCCTTGAAGTGATGGAGGATGTGGTTAAATCATGTGGCTATAATGTGATATCGGCCGTGGGTGGGAAGAAGGCCGTCGAGCTCTATAATATTAATAAAGATAAAGTTGATTTGATTATTCTGGACATGATCATGCCAGGAATAGGAGGCGGGGCAGCATATGATATTTTTAAAGAGATTAACCCCCACGTTAAAGTCCTGCTTTCCAGCGGCTACAGACAAAACAGCCAGGCATCCGAGATATTGGACCGAGGTTGTGACGGCTTTATCCAAAAACCCTTTGGCATGAGGGATTTGTCACGAAAAATCAGAGAAATTTTAGATAATTGAACATGCCGGCAAAGACTATTTACCCGTCTCGCTTTGCTGATTAAAATTAAACATTTGCCGGAGTAATAAAATTTTTATGTAGCCGGCTACAGTGAACTTCAAATGCACATACCTATTTAGAACTCGAACGGGAGTTAAATATTTCTAAATCAGTAGGGGGATTAACGAGACGAGATTTAAGCGTTGCCCTGTTATCTGACAGGAGGATAAAATTTTTTCCGCCGCTTAAAAAGGGCGAAACGATTGCAGTGCAGGTCCTAAAGAAGATGGGAGCCCGCACAGTGGAAATAGAATGCAGGGGCTCTAAAGTCATTGCTGAGACGGATTTTGATCTTCAGCCCGGAGAGACGAGGTTGGTTAGGGTGGCAGGGCTTTCTCCCCGGGTGACATTGCGCCTTATACTAGAAGAAACACAGGTTCCAGCCAGAGTCATTTCCATGCTGAAAGCATCTTTTTCCAACCGGCAAACTCCATGGGGTAGCCCCATAGATGACCTTTTGACTGGCTTAGAAAGTGTTCCCCGCCTTCGAAATTCCACACTTCTCATCAGGTCATTGCTGGCTGAAATTATACCGGGAGATAAAGAGGTTGGCAGTGTTAATTATATTAAAAATTTTATAGCCCATTCAGGGCTATATTACGAAAGCAGGTTGGGTAAACTTTTATTGAGCAATGCCCCTCCGGATATCTTGAACGATTTTTTCAGCAAAGACCTTAAAGGCTTGCTGTTAAAAGTTTATGCTGATTTAAATGAGATGGGAGGGTCGAATGCAGATTTGGGGGGCACTGATCAAGCGGCCCTGGAAAAATTTAAGTCTCTCCGGTCTCTCATAAAAAACATAGAATTCAATCAACTGGTTAATTGCCTGCGAAACGAAGAAGATGAGCCTCTTTTTTTTCAAATTCCCCTGCCTTTAAAAGAAGGAATCGAGACCCTTAAGCTTTATTTTTATGGTAAAAAACGAGGGGGAACCAAGGCAAAAAAAGGGGATAATTTTCATCTCACATTTCTTTTGAACTTGACGGGAATGGGAAATTTTAAAATTGATGTTAAGCTGGCAAGGAAAGTAATAGGATTAACTCTGGAGGTAGAAAAGAGATCAACGCTCAATTTGGTTGAAAGACTCCTGCCTGAGCTGGAAGGCAGGCTTAAAAACAGGGGATATCAGGTGATGAAGGCACAGGGCAAATTAATGAGCAAGCAGTCCGGCCCTAATTTGCCGAATGAGGAACTTTTTTTGAGTAAGTTCAGGATGGTCGATTTTACCGTATAAAAGGGCTCTCATGATGGAGAAGAAGAGAAGTAGTGATAATAAAACAGTGGCTTTAAAATATAAGCCCCCTTATGATCAAGCCCCCCGGGTAGTGGCGAAAGGAAGTGGAAAATTATCCGAAAAAATTATAGAATTAGCTAAGAAGAATCGGATTCCCATCAGGGAAGATCCTGCCTTGGTAGAGATTCTGACCAAGCTTGACTTAGAAGAGGAGATTCCACCGGAAGTATACCCGGTGGTAGCGGAAATCCTCGCTTTCATATACTCCCTCCACAAAAAATGGGGGGACAATCCAGCACCGTAAATTTTTTCTTGATCCTGGAAACAGTTGTGGTTTTAAGGGAACAATATTGTCCCGAGGAACTTGTCGGGTCAGCCCGTCAAAATATAATATTCCCTTAAAAACAGTTCCGGTAGCTGCTGATTTGACCGGTTGTATTCAAGCAGAAAAGGGAGAAAAGTAAACACACAAAAGACTTGACGAATTACGAAAGATGTTATATTAATATAAATTATTAAAAACTATCTATATGCTCATATAAGCCATAATAGGCTTATATTTGATGAGAAAATATTTAAAAATTTACAATCGAAAGGAGGTGAAAAAATAGATGAAGATAATCAGAACTCTGATGCTGATGCTTATAGCGGCTATAGCTTCAATTTTTGTCCTGCAGGCCGGGCCTGTTTCGGCCGGGGATTTTAAATACGTGGGACTTAAAAAATGCAAGGGATGCCATAGGAATCAGTACAAAGCTTGGCAGGGAGATTATCACGCCAAGGCTTTGGAGAGCTTAAAGGCAGATGTAAAAGCGGAAGCAAAGACCAAGGCCAAACTGGACCCAAAAAAAGATTATACCACTGATGCCGGTTGTCTTGCCTGCCACAGTACAGGATACGGCAAACCCGCAGCAGAGGGGGCGAGCCTGGAAAATGTTCAGTGTGAGTCATGTCATGGCCCGGGGAGTAAATATAAAAGCCCCAAGATCATGAGCAAAAAGAAATACAAAGAAAACAAAGAAGCCCAGCATAAGGCAGCCATAGAGACGGGGTTGGTTGAAGCGGATGAAAAACTCTGCCAGGAATGTCACAATGATAAGAGTCCTACCTTCAAGGGATTCAGTTTTAAAGACAGAATCGAAGAGGTAAAACATACAAAATAGGTAAAAAATAAGTATTTTAGGGTGTGCGTGCGGGTTCTTGCTGTTGCTTGCATTGCGCCAATGATTAAAAGCAAGGACCCCACCCTCCGCTGCATGATAGCAGGGCACTTCCCCAATGCTTGTTTGTAGTTTTTTTGACCCCTTTTTTTTAATTTCTGTTTTTGCGGTGGGGTTTTCCAATTTGACACAATAAAAACATTTCTTAGTCTTAATCAGGACTATTTCAAGTCAGCTTGAAGGTAGGGATAAAGTGCCCCCACATGTTTGAGCATTTATTCCTTCAATAGAATTACTCCATTCTCAACTCTTCATAGCCGCCGTTATTTAAAACGGAATTGGAGAAAGAAGAGCAGTAATTTTCAGTTATCCTCAGTAATTTTTTATTATCCCTGCAAAATAACATCTATTTTACTATCTGATGAGTTATTTTACCCATTTTATTGGGTCATATGGCAAGTATTATATCATTTTCTATTTGACACCGATTTTCACAGGAGTTATAACCGCCAGAATATTAGGTTCTGGAACCGGGAGCCTATTTCGTTTTGGCTGTCATGTCTCAGTT
>DAOWNY010000089.1 GCA_030642325.1 Deltaproteobacteria bacterium | reverse complement strand
TTTACATAATCACAGTGATTATCGCAACTTCCGCATAAAGCGCAGTTATAAAATCGCTTGGCGGTTTCTTCATTCCACTCCAGATCTCCCTCCAGGATCGAACGGGCAATCTCCATTCTCCCGATTGAATAATAGGAGTCAAAAACATGCTTGTTCCCTGCCGGGCAGGAAGGAAGACTCTGCCGTAAAGCCACCCGACATGCCCCACACTTCATGCAGTTATAGATATCTTCTTTATATTCTTCAAAGGGCTTTACATCCTTTGCCTCTCGTATCGGTTTTCTTTCTGACATCTCGATTCTCCTCTTTATTAGATATCTTTTAACATCTGTTTGGGGGCCATTATATTATTGGGATCAAGCAGTTCTTTTACCCCTCTTATTATCTTCATATAACCTGGCCACATCATGGGTTCCAGCCTCTTTAAAAATCCCGCGTTGATCTGGCTGCTTCCATATTTGGCCGATTCCTGGTAATATCGTTTCTGGAACTCGAGGAATTTTTTGACTGATACCGGATCTTCCGGGACAAACTCCATCTCCTGTTCAAAGAGATAGCTCTCATTCCTCTCCCATGGAGTAATCCAGCAACGGGGGTGCTCGATGGTTTTATTGGAAAAAGTGGTCAACTCGTAATCGAGATCCTTCATAATCTTTTTGGTAATCTCCCTTAGCCCCGGCAGCATGGAGGGAGGAAGCATAGCAAATGCCATCAGATGAGGATTGTGGCGCAAGTATCTGATCGCCACCGAAGAGCTGCCGTCCCAGAGTTCCATCAAGGCATCCTGGGTTTTCCCGCTAAAGGAAACGATTTTCCCGCCGTATTTGCTGATTGTCTCTTCGATCAATTCTTTATATACAGTCTGTTGTTTCTCATTATAACAGCTAATTTTGTCCACAATCAAAAATTCAGGGAAGATATTCTCGTATTTTTCATATTCTACCGGATCTTTAATGATCTCCGAATCGGCTGCTATCATAGCCGCCTGGGCCTTGTTGACGCCATAGACCTGCTTTGAGATACCAAGGTCGATCAGGTCCTTCATGCCATTCAGACAATCCTCAAAGGTATCAAACCCGATCTGGACCCGTTCTTCGATATTTCTGAGAGGATATAACCTTCGAAGCACTTTGGTTACGACCCCGTAAGTTCCCAGGCAACCATGGAAAATACCGGTAAGGTTCATTCCGTATCCTACCCGGCACCAGGGGTTAAGTTTTTCATGGCCTTTCATCCCGGCTGAACCGGTCCACATTAGATCTCCATCCGGAAGCACCACTTCGCAGGCCACCTCTTCATTGATGTCGATTCCTCCGGTATTACCGCCTCCCAGGACAAAATTGCCGATCAGGCTGCCGCTGTGAGGGCCGCCTCCCAGCCCCAAGGGCTCCAGGTTCTGCTTCTTTGCCTCAAAGTATAATTTGGACCAGGTTACCCCCGGTTCAATTGTGGCGGTATGGGTCTCATCATTAATCTCGAGGATCTTATCTAATCTCCTCACCACCAGCATCAATCCACCCACTCTGGGAAGAGCGGTACTACTGATGCTGACCCCAAAGGCATAGGGATAAACCGGCAGTTTAATCTTGTTGCAGAGCCGGAGGATTTCCCGTATCTCCTCCACCGTGCCGGGCGCTACCACAAGATCCGCCATATAAGTCTTGAAGGCCTGGGACACCTCATCCCGACAGTAGGGCATAATGTCTTCCTTATCCATGGAGACATACTTCTCACCTACAATCTTAGCCAACTCTTTGTAAGCTGATTTAACTTGTTTTTCTTCCATTATTATTCCCCTTTTTTCATCATTTGTTAAGTTTAAAGGCAGGCCCTTAAACTTTTAGTCCTGTTTTAAAGCCCTCGTGAATTGCAACAAATAACTTGCGTGGAGCAACACAATCACCAACGGAGTGTATTTCCATATCAGTCACTGCGCTCACATCTTCGAGGAGTTCATTGTCGGATTCCATCTTAGGGACTACGATGATGCTATCCGCCGGAATGGTCTCTTCCTTACCTTCCTTGGTGATTACAAGCCCTTGATCAGTAATTTTATTAACTTTTATCTCGGTCAATTGTTTGATGTTCAGCTTCTTGAGTAGGGTTCGATGACACAAAATGTTAAAAATGTTGATGTCTCTACCAATCTTCTTACCTTCTTCCACCAGGGTAACATCTTTGCCTTGTTCGGCCAGCCATTCAGCTGTTTGCACTACCAGTTCCCTGCTTCCCCAGAAGACCACTTTCTGCCCGACTTCTACTTTTTCATCAAGCACATCATAAAGATCGATGACCTTAGGACTGTCGAGGCCAGGTACAGAAGGCACCAAGGGATGCGCTCCGGTTGCAATCACCAGCACATCAGGAGATTCTTTGTCAACTATATCCGTGGTAACTTCTTTGCCCGTCACCACTTTGACATTCTCTTTTTTCATCTGAGCTTCATAATAGGTAACCATGTAACGCCAGTCTTTGGTAATCGGGGTCTTGACCCCCAGTCTTACCTGTCCGCCCAGCTTATCCTGCTTCTCATAGAGAGTTACATCATGCCCCCTGATTGATGCCAAACGGGCTACTTCCATTCCGGAAGGACCTGCTCCGACCACCATCACTTTTTTCTTTCGGGATGCCGGTTTGATGTCATAATCAGCATCAGATTCATTGCCGCAGCGGGGATTGACCATACAAGCCATCTTGGCATCAATGAATACCTTCATAAAACAGCCGAAATCGCAGGCCGGGCAAACGGTAATGTCTTCCGGTCGATCTTCCAGCACCTTTTGCGCCATGAATGCATCGGCAATACCGGGGCGGCATACTTCCCACATATCGATTATGCCATCAGCGACGGCCTTATCCGGAAGATCAGGATAATTTAACCGGTAAGCCATGCATAGAGGGGGTTTGATTCCTTCTTTTTTCCATCTTTCCGGCAGATACAGCCAATGACCAGGCTCAATATCAGGGGTAATCACTGATGTTGAGGTCTCATGCCAGCCCACTGTCATGCTGATTAAATCCACTTTATCATGCACCATCTTGGCGATCTCAAGATAATCATCTTCCGAGTTGCCACCCTTGATAAAGTCAGCGCTGTTCAATCTGATCGTCAACGGATAATCGGGACCCACTTCTTTCCTGCATATATCTATAATTTCGATGAAAAATCTTGCCCGGTTTTCCAGTGATCCGCCGTATTCGTCGTCACGAAGATTAGTCCAGCTGCTAAGGAAATCGGCAATCAAATAGCCTACGATTCCGCAAATTTCCACTCCGTCAAAACCGGCTTCCTTGAACCACCTGGCGGCCCGGCCGTGGGCCTCAACCTGCTCATGAATCTCGTCCTTGGTCATTCCCTTGCATTTGCCGTATCTCTTGATTGGGGAAGTAAAATCAGAAGGTCCCCGGGGCAAATCATCGATTCCATAGTCATGGGGATGGGCATACCGTCCGGTATGCATAATTTGCCCCAACGACATTGATCCATGCTTATTGATCGCATCGGCGATTCTCTTCAAACCCGGAAGCATACTTTCCTCATGGATGCCCATCTGACCTTTGTAACCCTTCCCCAGAATATGGGTGAAGGCTCCCTGGGAAGTCACGATGCCAAATTTACCCTTTGCCCTCTCCTCCAGATAGGCCACTTCGGTATCGGTAACTTCACCGGTCTTGATATCACAGAAGTTATTCACGGTGGCCGCATACTTCATTCGATTACTGACTTCATAATTCTTAATTTTAATCGATTTTTTTAAATTATCAAACATTACACATTTCTCCTTTTTTTGAATAATTTTCTAAATAATCTTTGGATTGAGTTCCCCAAAATTTAAAACCTTCTTTGTTATTTGGTTTTCCCATGCTTCTTTTAGCTCAATCCTGTTTTCTTCACCAGCTTATTTGTCGGGACTATACATAAATCCACCCGGTTTTAATTCCACCAATTAAAGTATAGCCTTCGTCCCCCCCCAACCCGGAACTTGAGAGGGTCTCTTTCTTTCGCATTTATCACCTGTACGGTCCCTTCCTGTTGCCTTTTCACTTGCCTTCATGCTGTTTGAGACAAAACAACCAAGTGTTCCGCCTGAAAAAAATTAACTGGTGCAAAAGCAGCTTTCCAGGTAATACCATTCCTTGCAAAAAAATTGAAAGAATCGTGACTTTAAGGAAATTATTTTCCCTTATATGCAGGTTTTCTTTTTTCCAGAAAAGCCTTTGCACCCTCTTTCATATCTTCTGTGGAAGCCAGTCCCGACCAGTAATCAGTCTCCAGTTCCAAACCCTGGGTAAGGGTCATATCCCTTACACGGTTTATCACCTTCTTTGCTGCTGCAATACCAAGCGGCCCCTTGGACGCAATTTTTTTTGCAAGCTTCCCGGCCTCTTCCATGATCTGATCGGCCGCAACTACCTTATCAACAATTCCCAAACTCTCTGCCTCCGGTGCCTTGATCATTTTTCCGGTATAAACCATTTCCTTAATTTTTCCCAGGGACATAAAATAAAAAGTCCGGGGAATTCCGCCATTTCCGGGGAATATTGAGAGATTTACTTCAGGGAAACCAAAGCTGGCATCTTCGGTTGCGTACCTGATATCACAACAGAGGGAGAGTTCCAGGCCACCTCCCAGACAAAACCCATGGATGGCGGCAATAACAGGCCAATGAAAATCTTCGATCTTTTTATAGATCGAGTGACTCTTCATCAATCTCCTTCTTGCCCTTTCCGGATAATCATCTAAAAATACTTTTATATCCGCGCCGGCCGCAAACGCTTTTTCACCGCCTCCCCGTAAAATCACTACTCTGATCTCGTGCCGCCGTTCATCTAATTCATCAAATACTTTTTCCAGGGCTTCCTTGGTTGGCACATCCAGAGCGTTCATGGGCGGATGATTGATCGTTACCGTTGCTATCTGATCCTCAATCTCATAATAGGCCAGATCTTTTTCCATCGCTATCCTCTCTTTTTTTCCTTCTTTGTGCCATCCTTGTTATATTCATACCATCCTTTGCCGGTCTTTCGCCCAAGTTCACCGGCAGCCACCTTCCTTCTCAGCAGTTGCGGAGGATACCATCGGGGATCTTTTGTCTCCTCATAGCAAGCCATCAAGGCACCATAGGTTACATTCAGTCCTACCATATCCCCGGTTTCAAAAATACCCATTTTTCTGCCAAAGGCAAGTTTAACTCCTTTATCGATATCTTCCACCGTCCCGATTCCATCCTCTACCATCCGGATGGCTTCTATGGTGGAAGGGAAGTTGATCCGGTTCAATAAGAAAGCTGCCACATCTTTCTCCACGCGGATCGGTTCTTTACCCACTTTTTTTACGAATTCCATCCCCATCTCGACGGTCTCTTCCGTAGTGGAAACTCCTCGCACCACTTCCACCACTCCCATCATAGGAACCGGGTTAAAAAAGTGGAGTCCCAAAACTTTTTCAGGTCTTTTTGTTGCAGCCCCCAGTTCGGTAATGGCTATCGCGGAGGTATTGCTGGCCATATATGCCTCCGGCTTGCAAACATCCTCAAATTTAGAAAAAATTTCTTTTTTGATCTCTTTATTTTCAAATACCGCTTCAATTACCAGATCCGCATCCGAGGCCGGGCCATATTCGATCGAAGTTTTAATGCGACCCATAATGGTTTCTTTGTCCTCGGAAACTTTCCCTTTTTCAACAAATTTTCCCACCGACCAGGCAATACTTTTTATGCCCTTCTGCAGAATTTCATCGGAAACATCATTTAGCACGACCTCAATCCCGGATTGTGCACAAACCTGGGCAATACCGCTCCCCATCAAGCCTGACCCGACAATAAAAACTTTTTTAATATCCATCTCTCCTCCTTCAATAAGATATTCCATAATTTTCGGAAGAAATACCCTTAAATACTTTATATCTTTAATTCTCGAGCGGCTGCTAAATATGCCATTTCCGTAGTCCCTTCGGTGATATTTAACATCTTGGCATCCCGCCACATTCTCTCGATGGGATACTCCTTCATATAACCATATCCACCGTGAACCGCAAGAGCCTTCAGCATTATCTGCTGAATGGTTTCAGTGGTAAAAATTTTAACCATGTAAGCTTCCTTTGCAAACTTTAAGCCGGGCTGATCATACAACCATGCTGTACGATAAGTCATAAGCCTCATAATGTCCACATTCATGGCTATATCCACCAATTTAAACATATTAGCCTGAAACTTGCCAATGGGTTTTCCAAACTGCACCCTATCTTGAGCATATTTATAAACTATATCATACGCAGCCTGGCCAAGACCGGTTGCCCTTGCCCCATAAGCCAATCTTCCGGGAATCAGGGTTGCCAGTATCTGGGCCAATCCATCCCCCTCTTTTCCCAGCAAATTCTCTTTGGGAATCCTAACATTTTCAAA
This sequence comes from Deltaproteobacteria bacterium, assembly GCA_030642325.1. Classification (GTDB taxonomy): domain Bacteria; phylum Desulfobacterota; class DAOWNY01; order DAOWNY01; family DAOWNY01; genus DAOWNY01. The sequence continues at coordinate 930 of DAOWNY010000089.1, read as the reverse complement.
TATCAGCTCAGCCGTCTCCTGGGATCTATTTCCCGACTTATCCAGCTTATTTGTGGTAAAACCGGGCATACCCTTCTCAGCGATAAGAAAGCTGATACCTTTGCCTCTTTTTTCCACCTTCTTAGGATCCGTAGTGTAACAGGCGACCGGGACAAAATCGCAAAAAGTGCCGTTACTGATAAACATCTTGGTTCCGTTCAAAATGTAATCATCGCCATCTCTTATTGCCCTTGTTCTCATGGAAATGGCATCTGACCCGGCGTCTGCCTCGGTCAAAGCAAAGGCGCCGATTTTTTCACCTTTAATGGCAGGCGCAAGGAATCTCTGTTTCTGATCTTCTGTTCCAAATTCATTGAGTGCTCTGGTTCCCAGGCCTGAATGCGTAGTACTCAACGCACCGGCAATCCCTGCGCAGACTTTATTTAATTCCTCTATCAAGATGCATTCGGAAATCTTATCTGCTTCGGCTCCTCCGTACTCTGCCGGATAGGTAATACCTAAATAGCCCAGTCTGCCCATCTTTGGAAATAACTCCAGAGGAGTTACTTCCGTCTCCTCTGCTTCCTCCACCAGAGGACCAATCTCATTTACAGCAAAATCCCGGATCTGGTCTTTAATTAACCGCTGTTCTTCCGTAAGTCCAAAATCCATTTTATCCCCCTGTTTTTTCTACTACCTTTAAAAAAGGTAGTAATAAATAAAATTCGGTTGTTTTCCGTGAGACTGAAGCAATAAATAACCGCCACCTTCTCATACCGCAAAAATTATAGTTTATTGTCTAAAATATTTTTTATTAATGGGTAAGCATATATCAAATTTGATTGCCCCGGTTTAGCCGGCTTCCTGAAATTCAATGCAAAGCTTATCGTCCCCCAGCTTTACCGGTAATACTTTCACCGCCATGCCGATTTTTAAATCAGTATCTTTAAT
>DAOWNY010000236.1 GCA_030642325.1 Deltaproteobacteria bacterium | reverse complement strand
TGGTGGTGTGGGGTTTCCAAAATAAATTATCAAGCGGGACATATTTGATCAAAGCTATGTATGTCACCGGGAAAATGATTCCTGTTTTTCAAATAATTTTTTTATCGAGCAGATACTTAAATTTGCAACCGTTCGCGGTTCGCGGTTCACAGTTAACGGTTGATTGAAGCATAAAGGCGAAAGGCCTTGGTGTTGAACTGAAAACCCAAGTTTAGATTGCACGTGAAGTTAAAATATTTTCTATTTTCCAAAAAAATTTAAGGCAAGGGGTTGAATCCATGCTGCAAGGAGACGAAATTTTTAAGATTTTAAAAAAGGCCCTCAGCAGAGGGGGAGAGTTTGCCGACATTTTTTTTGAACGGCGCAGCTTAACCTCCATTATTTGCGAGGAGGATAGAATTGAGAAGGTTTTTACCGGGATAGACCAGGGAGTAGGGATTCGTGTGATATTTGACCAGAGAACCATCTACGCCTATTCCAACGAATTCAATTTTAAAACCCTCCTCGGTTTGGCACAATCACTAAGTGAAGCGGTAAAGGAGGGAATTAAAGCAAAAGGTATCAACGGGGAGAGGAAGAACCTTGCCCCCTCTTTCAGGATTCAAATCCCTCCGGGAGGGGTTGATCTTAATAAGAAGGTTGCTTTATTGAAACGAGCCAATTCGGCTGCAAAGTCATTTGACAAATCAATCCGACAGGTGAAGGTTAACTATGGGGACCGCTTTCAGGAGATTACCGTTGCCAATTCCGAAGGATTGCTTCGGGAAGGAAACAGGACAGGAACGATCTTTACTGTCCTGGTGGTGGCGGCTGATGGGGAAATACTCCAAACCGGCTATGAATCCATCGGTGGTTTTACCGGTTTTGAACTTTTCGATGAAACTTCTCCGGAGAAGGTGGCAAAACTGGCATCCTCCCGGGCTGTCAAGACTTTGAAGGCAAATCCTCCTCCGGGCGGAGTGATGCCGGTGGTCCTTTCCAGCGAGGCTGGAGGAACCATGGTTCATGAGGCGATCGGTCACGGCCTGGAAGCCGATCTTGCCCAGCAGGGGCTGTCGGTTTATTCAAACCGGCAGGGGGAGTTGATTGCCTCACCTCTCATCAGTATCGCTGATGACCCCACCCTTCCTTTTCGGCGGGGATCGTACTTTTTTGATGACGAAGGCACTGTATCTCAAAGGACCCTTCTGGTCGATAAGGGGGTACTGGTGAACTATCTCTATGATAGATTAACTGCCATGAAAGATGGTAAATTATCTACCGGAAACGGAAGGCGGGAGTCCTACCGGCATAAACCGATTCCCCGGATGAGCAATACTTTGATTCTTCCCGGGGGAGATTCCCCGGAGGATATTCTGAAGGCAACCAATGCCGGTCTTTACGTAAAGAAGATGGGCGGAGGAGAGGTAAATACGGTTAACGGAGATTTTGTTTTTGAGGTAACGGAAGGGTATCTAATTGAAGGGGGTCAAATCGGGGAACCAGTCAGGGGGGCTACTTTAACCGGGAATGGACCCGATGTATTGAAGAAGATCGACATGGTAGGAAATGATCTTGGTTTTGGCATCGGAACTTGCGGCAAAGATGCTCAGGGAGTTCCCGTGTCCGATGCCCAGCCCACCTTGAGGATACCGGAAATAATTGTTGGAGGAAGGTAGAAAGAAGAGGAATTATCAAGTGGGAGATGAGAGAAGAGTTATAATTATTGGCCTGGACGGAGTTCCTTTTGATTTATTGAAAGATTTATCTGAAACCGGAGTTATGCCCAACACCGGAAAAATGATTTCCCGGGGAATTTTTAAAAAGATGAAATCCAGCATTCCCGAAATTTCTTCAGTGGCATGGAGCTCCATTATAACCGGGGCAAACCCGGCGGAGCACGGGATATTCGGATTTATGGATCTTGTCCCAGGTACTTATAATTTGTATTTTCCCAATTTTAATAACCTGCGGGTACGTCCTTTTTGGAACAATATTGAGGGAAAGTCAGTTATCATAAATGTCCCTTCCACCTATCCGGTACATTCGATGAATGGTGTTCATATTTCCGGTTTTGTCTCGATAGATTTTGAAAAGAGCGTTTACCCGTCTTCATTAATCCCCACCCTGAGAGGGTTGGATTATTGTCTGGATGTTGATTCCGAAAAGGCTCATGAATCTCTGGCACTTTTTTTGGTTGATCTGGATAAGACATTGACGGCAAGGATTCAGGCCCACCGCTATCTATGGGACTTTTTTGATTGGCAAATTTTTATGATTGTTTTTACCGGAACAGATCGGCTTATGCATTTTTTATGGGATGCTTATGAAGATGAAAACCATAAACATCATCAGGATTTTTTGGATCACTTCCGAAGGATTGATGAAGTTATCGGGGAGGTCGAGGAAAAGTCCCGGGAAGATGATTTGCTGATTATAATTTCCGACCACGGTTTTGAGGGGATTGACAAAGAAGTTTACCTGAACTATCTTTTGAGAAAAGAGGGGTTCCTGAAGTTTATGGACAACAGGGAGCCTAATCTGGCAGATATTGATTCTTCTTCGGTGGCATTTGCCCTTGACCCGTCCAGAGTCTATTTAAATCTAAATGATAAATATCCCAGGGGGGAAGTTCCGGAACGTAACAGGGAGAAGCTTTTAAGGGAATTGATGGATTTATTCAGTTCATTTCAAGTCGATAACAGAAAAGTAATAAAGAATATTTACCGTAAAGAAGAAATTTATCGGGGACCCTTTTTGGGAGATGCTCCGGATTTAATTTTGGTGGGCCACCAGGGTTTTAACTTGAGGGCAAACATAAAGGCGGGTAAGTTGGCTGATAAAACCATATTCACTGGAAAACATACCCAGGAAGACGCATTTTTACTGGTTAAGGGGGCGGTTGATAAAACTATCATTTCCGCTTATCCTGGTGTAAGTGATGTGGAAAAAATAATTATTTCATCAATGCGTGAAATATAAACTTAAGTTCTCAGTTCATAAATTTGAATCCGCGCATCATGTTTAATCGACCGTAATAGTGAAGTTTTACGTTTATTTCTTGTCAAAATTGATCTGAGCTGATATAAATCAGATATATTATTTTCAATAAAATAAGGTATTATTCAGTTTTTCAGCAGGTTAATACAGGTTTTTTTGTAAAGGTTTTGGTTGCCGGCTGGGTTTATGGAAATGCTATCAGCATCAATGCTGATTCGCCAGGCACAAGATGTCGGCCCAAAGGCTAAGAGTGCAGGATCATTATTCAGCCGTTATATACCACCTGGATATCACAAGAAGTGGCTCATTAATAAATACACCATCAATGCAGATACTCATTAAATTCGGGTATCAACAGAATCAAAAACGAGGTAGGAAAATTGATTGAAGGGATATTGATAGCCAACTCCTTCAGTGCCGTCTCGCTTGGAGGCTACCAAAGCGGAAATTTTTG
>DAOWNY010000363.1 GCA_030642325.1 Deltaproteobacteria bacterium | reverse complement strand
TGTATCTGTGGGACGCAGGTTGCCGATTAAGTCTTTAAGAAGTTTTTTGGATATATTCAGCGGGAAGCCGTGCATGGACCCTGATACGTCAACGATGAATATATACTCTCGGGGTGGGATTTGGCTTTTGACAACCTTTTTTGGAGGTTGCATCATAAGCAGGAAAAAGTTTTCTTCCTTTCCTTCAAAAAGAAGGAGACCGGTTTCAATCTTACCGCCGGCGAGTCTATATTTCAAAATGAAATCCCGGTTGCCGCCCTGTTTTTCAGATGGGTCCAGAGTAACTGTGGCAAAATTAGGCCCTTTGTAATTGATGCCGGTCTTATGGGAATCGCAAGCCATATCTTGAATCCGGAGGCCTGCCGCAATCTCCACGCTAATATTAAAGGTATAAGTCGGGGGTTCTCCCTGGTGGAGATACGGATTTGCCGTCCACATATCGGACGACCCGGCTTCACCGGCCTGGTGATCCACATAGCGGGGCCCGACAACCGTGGGATAGACAAACTCGTAAACCGTATCCGTGGGAATCAGCAGTTCCGTATATTTGAGTTCTACTTGAATGACGTCAGAAGGCAAAATGTTGGCCACATTCATCTGAAAAACATTGGGTCTTTGCTGCTCCAAAAGAGATGCACTCTTTCCCGTCTGTTTGGCCTGATTGTATTCCTGCCGGGCCTGCTCACGCTCGCGGATCTTTGCCGTGATGGTTCGTTCTCCGATAGTCATTTTCATCCCGTAAACAGCAGCCCTTGTGGATGCCGGGAAGACGTAAATGGCTTCCAACGGCTTATGGCCCTCGTTTTTATAGACTTGTGTTACTGTGACGTCGGCAATGACCCCTGAAATATTGACGTGAGCCTGTGTGGATTTCAGAGGGAGCTGATCCACGTCCGGGTCATGGCTCTTTATCAGGAAATACGGGGATAATGTTTGATCGGCATCCTTTTCCGGCTGGGCATAAGAAGGGTTTGCCGCGGCTATTGTTATAGCCAGAATAAGTATTACAAAATTTTTTTTCTTGGGTATCATTTTTCTAATCTCCTTTTTTAGGGGTTCAAAGGTTCAAAGGTTCAGGAAATAATGGTTAATAACCAACGGTTAATAATTAATAATTAACAATTGATTATTGATTATTAGATAAGGGTTCAAAGGTTCCTGAACCCCGAACCCCGAACCTCTGAACCTTTATACCCTTAGACAAGGAGGATGAGGAAAAGTTCCCAAAATAAATAAAATCATATCACTTTGTTTTATGATTTTATAAAAAGAAAAACCAAAAACTCTGCGATCTTTGCGACTCTGCGGTGAAAATTCTTTTTAAAAAAAGGGATGATTTCGGTGATGGGATTTTTAAAGTAACCACACAAGTCTATAAATTTTAATCATTTAGGAACCGAATCCGAACCTCAATCATTTCCGGATATTTGTCCGAAAGGTCGGGGGGAGGGTTTTGGAAGGTGGCCAGGTCGGTTAATTCTTCGCAAAAAGATTCGTAGCTTTTGGCGGGAATTTTTGCATCGATTGATTTTAAT
>DAOWNY010000305.1 GCA_030642325.1 Deltaproteobacteria bacterium | reverse complement strand
CCTCTTTTTTTATATGTCCGGTTTTTCTGATTATAGCCGGTTGCAGCAGCATAAACGAAGAAGAAAAATCACCCCCGGAGAGGCTGGCGTCGGTGAGGGTAGTCGAATCGGAAAGAGGGGATATTGCCTCTTATATTTGTGCCACCGGAACACTTGTGCCAAGGCGGAAGGCCAGGCTTGGTCCGAAAGTAGAGGGGAGAATTGAAAGAATCTATGTCGACGAAGGCAGCTTTGTAAAAAAAGGAGAGGCTCTGATTAAACTGGAACAGGATACTTATCTTATTCTGGTTAAAGAAGCTGAAGCAGCGTTAAAAACCGCCCTGGCCGGATCGGAAAAAACCAGCATAAATTTAAAAAATATCACCAAGGATTATCGGAGATTATCCAAGCTATGGCATGAAAAGGCCATTTCCGAACAAAGGTATGATAGCATTAACACCGAATATACTGCTGCCCGGGCGGAGTTAAAACTGTCCAAGGCCCAGGTAAAAGAGGGGAATGCCAATCTGGACATGGCAAAACGGAACCTGAAAGATACCATTACCTTTGCTCCGTTTTCCGGTTTTATTGTGGAAAAGTTGATGGAAGAAGGGGAGGTTTCCAACTGGGTTACATACCAGTGGAATGTCCTCCATCTGGTGGATATAAGTACGGTAAAGATCGAATGTCCCATCGCGGAAACCAAGCTTCCTTTCCTCGTATTGGGAAAAGAGGTTGAAATTGAGGTGGATGCCTATCCCCAAAATATTTTTTCCGGTAAAATAACCACCATAAATCCTAAAGTTGACCCCCAAAGCCGCACCTCAATAATCAAAATCGAGATTCCAAATAAAAACTTTAAGCTTAAGCCCGGGATGTTTACCCGGGTAAAAATTGCCGAAAAGGAAAAAAAGGGGGTAATCAAGATCCCCAGGCAGGCTATTCTGGTACAGGGAGAAAGCCATATCGTATTTAAGATCTTGGAAAATCAGGCCCGGGTTCAGAAGGTTCAATTGGGTATCAGCGATGGAAAATTGGTGGAGGTGGTTGAAGGGTTGAAAGAGAAAGAGTTGATTGTGATAGAAGGTTATTATGCCCTTAAGGAAGGAACTAAAGTTAAGGCCTTTCAATAGATGAGGTAATAGATGAAACTGCCGGAATTTTCTGTCAAGCGACCGGTTACCACGGTGATGATGTTCCTGATAATTATCGTGATTGCGATGATTTCTGCAAAACGAATTGCGGTGGACATGTTCCCCGATATAGATTTTCCGGTGGTTCTGATCGTCGCCGAATATCCCGGTGTGGCTCCGGAGGAGATAGAAACCCTGATCACCGAGCACATTGAGGAACAGGTAGCCATAGTGGACGGAGTGGAAAAGATAAAGGCTTCTTCCCTTGAGGGCCTCTCCATGTTCATGGTTGAATTTGAATGGGGCACCAATCTGGATCTGGCTGCCCAGGACGTAAGGAATAGAATAGATATCGCCCTGGGGGCTCTACCCGATGACATCGAACGTCCCCTGGTAATTAAGTGGGACATGGATATGCTGCCGGTAATCTATTACGGAGTGTTGACTAAAACCGGCCGAGACCTGAGAAATTTAAAGAAGCTTTTAGAAGATACTGTGGAAAAGAGGCTGGAAGCGCTTCCGGGGGTAGCCTCAACTACCATCATGGGAGGTTATGAAAGGGAGATAGTTGTAGAGATTGACCGGGATAGGCTGAGGGCTCATAATTTATCCATCCTTAAGGTTCTAACCCAGGTAAGTAGCCAGAATATAGATATCCCGGGGGGGCATATCACCAGAGGGGGAAATGAACTGGTCATTAGAACACTTGGTAAGTATAAAAATATTGAGGAGATAAATAATACCATCCTCTCGATGGAAAGCGGATTTCCGGTATATGTTAAAGATGTGGCCAGGGTCTGGGATGGGCATAAAGAGATCAGAAATTATGCCCGGACCAATGGAATGTCCTCCGCCCTGATCATGGTGAATAAGGAACCGGGGGCCAATACCATCAAGGTGGTAAATGGTATTAAAGAGGAACTGGAAAAAATTGAGAAAACCCTGCCTCCTGACATTGAAATTGTGAGGAACTACGACACTTCCAGCTTAATCAGGGCCTCGGTATCCCAGCTAGAGGAAAGTGCGCTCTGGGGCGCCTTGCTTGCCATCGGCGTCATATATCTATTTCTTTGGAACTTAAAATCTACTTTTATTTTGTTTTTGACCATCTTTTTTTCTGTAATTGCCACTTTCATCCCCATCTATTTTTCCGGTTCTACCATAAACATGATGACATTATCCGGGCTTGCCTTAGCTATCGGGATGATCCTGGATAATGCTATTGTAGTACTGGAAAGTATTTTCCGGCACATGCAGGAAGGAAAGGGGGGGGAAGCAGCCGCCCTGACCGGAACCTCGGAGGTTGGAATGGCGGTTACCGCTTCCACCCTCACCACCGTGGTGGTATTCCTTCCCATGGCCATGGCCGGCGGACTCTTCGGAATAATAATCCGGCCGCTGGGGTTAACGGTTATCTTCGCCTTACTGGCTTCTCTTCTGGCATCCCTCACCATGGTCCCAATGCTCACCTCAAAAAT
>DAOWNY010000044.1 GCA_030642325.1 Deltaproteobacteria bacterium | reverse complement strand
ATAACAGGATTAAAATACCAGATGAGCAGTGAAGATTCAAACATTTTAAGCAACTTCCCAAAAAGCCGGGTAACACAAACACACTGTCATTTCCAGGAACCTTTGGCGCCGAGGCAATCTCCTCGCACAGAAAAGAGCTTGCTTTGCTTCACTTGCAATGACAATAATCAGATATTTTTGAGAAGTTGGGAATATCAGAAAAAAATCTATCCACTTTGCAATTCAAGGGGGCACCGTAAGGAAAACTGAGAATTGATTAATGGTAATTACTCGAAATTCAGAGATCAACCTGCCTGTGCCGGAGAAGAAAGGCTGGATTCCCGCTGCCGGTTTCTTAAGCAGTTGCGATTAATGTTTTCCTCTTTTCCGTCACCAATTGGTCAATTAATCTTTTCGAGGTGATATCTGAGCAATCTGATCCGGTCATTAACTCTATTTTTTAATTGGGGGTAATATTCTGAGGAACATTCCATAAACTTTCGATAATGCAGGATTGCCCTGCCGGCATCCCCCTGGATTTCGAAAAAAGAAGCAAGATTGTAATGGGTTTCGCCATGGCATGGATCAATCCTCAGGGCCTTTAAAAAAACGGCCCTGGCCTCCTCCGGTCTGTCTGTTTTTTGGCAGGCAATTCCCAGATTGTTATGAGCCGGCAAATTTTGGGGGTTGATCTCCAGGCACCTTCGATACCAATTTATCGCCTTCTCATAATTTTTTTTGCGATAGCAGGCAATTCCCAGATTGTTAAGCGCTTTTTCATTTTTCCGGTCAATGGAAAGGGCCTCCCGGTATTCCTTAATGGCGAGGTCCAATTTCCCCATTTTTTGATAGATTACCCCCCGGTTATTGTATGCATCCCCATAAAAAGGATCGAGGGCAAGAACGTTTGCATATTCATTTAACGCCTCCTCAAGTCTATTCTCCCTGGAATGGGCTACTGCCGAATTAAACAGCTTATCCGGACCGGGTTTTTTTTCGATAATTTTCTCTTTGGTGGGTGAAATCACAATGCCTCTGATATCAGGAGAGGGGGCTAACGCCTTCCCCCCCGGATTATCCGGTGGGGAAGAAGGCGAGATGTCTTTCTCTTTTTTTAATGGATATTTCTCTTGGGAGAGCTTTGTTTCACTTAAATTACAAGTCCTGAGATTCTCATTTTTCCCGGGCATTGATTCGGCTGCCTTTCTTTCTTCTTCCTTTGCAACCGGAAAACCGGCAGCCTTCGTGGCTATGTTCCGGGCAATTGTCACCTGCTGAACTGTTTTTGCAGCCAGCAGGGCTTCTCTCGGATTTTGGAAAACCCAGGAAAAATTCAAAATAGCAACGGTTAAAAAAAAGCATCCTGCAATAATAATCAATCTTTTTTCAATCAAAATTCTCTTTACCCCTTTTTTCACTGGGGGCAAAGGAATTTGCGCTTGTTTCGCCGGATATCTTTCCCCATCTTTTTCTGCCTGTCTCAAGGCCTTTTCTATTAAACTCATCTCATTTCCGTATTTAGCTTATGAAATAAACGGCCTCGCTCAAATTCGACGGTAAAAAATATAATTCATGCAACCGGTTGAGCGCCTTAAGATTTGATTGCCGTTGAACCAGACAAAAATTTCAAAAAGTTAAACCGACAATATCACCCTAAACCAATCAGCCCTGCCCCGGGCAACATTTCTGATACCGCGGCCCCTTTCCATCCGAGGGCTGATTGCCCATACTCTTTTCCCCTGTCTTACAGCAATTCGGGGGTTGAGTCTCCTGCAAAAATCCGATAAAGTGCCATACGGGTTTTGACCCCCACCATCCCATCTACCGTAAGTTTATATTTTTTCTGAAAATCTTTGATCACCCGCTGGGTATATCCACTGTAGTAACCGGTAACGGGCGTATTCCGGAAATATCCTATATGTTTCAACCTTTGCTGGAGCATTTCTACATCCTTTCCTCTGGCCCCCCGTTTTAAATTGGCGGTTATCCCGTCAAGATCCCTCCAGAGAATAATGGCAGCTCCCTGCCACATCTTCCCTAAGTCGCCCAAAGAACATACTATTTTCCCCAGCCTTGGACTGGCAATGATCGCCCGGTCTTCGTTAACTTTAATCAACACCGCCCAGTGAAAAGAATCGGGATCATTTTTCTCCTTCAACTTTAAAATCCCGGGATAATTCATTTTTTTCAGTTGTGGCAGGGAGGTCTTAAAAAAAGTTGCCTCCAGGCCATAATCCTTTGCCTTCTCCCAGACACTAAAATCCTTTAGGGGCTCCTCCTTCCAGGCAGCAACAGCCTCAATCAACTCCTCCTCTTCATATCCCCACATCATAAGCAAGGTAGTCAAAGATTCGAGGATGCAATCACCGTGATACAGTTCTCTCATGATCCCCCATTTGCTAAAGCCCGGAATAAGCCCGGTTTGGCCGGACATTGCCGCCGGCGGTGAAATATTAATCCGGGTCGATGATTTTTTCTCGTCAGACAGGTTTTCCTTAAAAAGCAGTGCATCGGGTATAAGCGGTCTTATTCCCTGGGAACCGGTGATCTTTCCTTCCAGTATACCCCCCAGAATGAATGCAGAAATTAAAGCAACGGTTACCCATATTTTAGCACTTGAAAATATGTTAGGCAGAAACCACTCTTTTTTTTCTTTACCCTGCAAACTTTCAATTGCCTTTTTTATCAGACCCGCTCTAATTTTTAAGGTCTGTTCCACATAACCTCCGAGCAATGCCTTTTCTGAAATTGAATTGATCAGACGGGGAATTCCCCCGGAATAATTGTAAATTAATCTTAACGCTTTCGGGGTAAAACTGATCTGTCCGTTGGAACCGGCCACCATCAACCGGTGGTAGATATATTTTTCGGTCTCTTGCCTGCCAAGCGGACCCAGGTGATACCTTATGGCAACTCTCTGTTTCAGCTGTTTCAAGGATGGAAGATCAATAAGTCTGCCCAATTCCGGCTGGCCGACCAGAATGATCTGGAGGAGTTTGGTTTTTTCCGTCTCCAGGTTTGAAAGCAATCTTATCTCTTCCAATACTTCGGGGGCAAGATTCTGTGCCTCATCAATAATCACGCTTACATTTTTTCCATGGGAGTGCTGCTTTAGTAAAAACCGGTTTAAACTGTCAATAATCTCTTTTTTGGAATTTTTTCCTCCTTCAATTTCCAGGTCCTCCACAATGGCCTTGAGAAGTTCGATCTCAGAAAGAGAGGGATTTAATATCAGGGCGGTTTTTGTATCCCTTTTATTCAGCTCCTTCAATAATACCCGGCAAAGAAGGGTCTTGCCTGCTCCCACATCTCCGGTCACCAGAATAAAACCTTCCCGATATTCAATTCCGTAAAAAAGGTGATCCAGTGCCTGTCGGTGCTCTTTTCCCAAGAACAAAAAGGCGGGATCCGGGGTCATCAAGAATGGTTTATCCCTCAATCCAAAAATCTTTTTGTACATTGGCTTCCCCTTTTCTACCGAAAAAATTCTCCCCCGACTCCGTATTTCCCTGGTTGACCACCCAAGTGAAATTCCCGCTCCATCTCTTTTAACTGTCTTTCTTCCTGTCGTGTCAGATCATCCACCCTTTTGCCCATAAGAACGGTGGGAGTGAGAAAAATTGCCAACTCCGTTTTTTGGGTACTCTGCCCTGTGTAACGAAATAGTTTACCGAGAAAAGGAATATCCCCGAGAAAAGGAACCTTGATAATCTGCTCCGTCTTCTTATCCTTCATCATCCCCCCGATTATGATGGTTTGACCATCATTTACCCTTACCATGGTATCTGCTTCTCTCACATCCAAAACCGGTCGGGTGTCCCCGAAACGGGAGACCGACTGTCCCGTTACTTCCGATACGCTGGGATGAACATGCATGGTCAGACTGCCATTGGGGCCTATCTGGGGGGTAACATCAAGCACTATTCCCACTGTGATGGTCCTGGACTCCGCACCTTCCACCACCCACCCGTATTCTTCGGAACGTTGGGTTTCCGTCTCCCAGTATACCTCTTCCCTCCCCACTTTAATAATTGCCTTCTGGTTGTTGAGGGTGCAGATCCGTGGACTGCTCAGCATGTTGACACTCCCCTGTTCGGCCATGGCATCCAAAATCCCGGTAAAATCACCGCTGGTAACGCCGATCTGAAAAATCCCGGTCGCCGGGTTTAAATTCTGGCCAAAAACCCACTCACCTGCCAGGTTTCCATCGAGTGCACCAATCTTTGTCAGGGCATTCCAGTCAATCCCCATTTCGTATGCGTCATCGAGGGTTATCTCAACTATCTTGGCCTGGATGATTACCTCCCTTTTAATCGAAGCCTCAATTTTTAGTAAAAATTCAGCAACCTCTTCAATTACGTCGGGATAAGCTTTAACTAATATTATTCCCGCCATGGGATTTGCCACCAACCTCTTTCCACGCTCGTCCCCCCGACTCCATGCGGCACCGGTCTCTTTCTTGCTATCCTCGCTGTCCCCAAAAATTATCGTTTCCAAACTACCCTGTATATCTCTCCAGAGATATACTCCGTTTTCCGTTTGAATGGCCGCCTCACTCTCCTCCTCACCTCCTACCCCTCCCGACCCTCCTCCACTACCGCCATCATCTCCCTCCGCCTCGGAAACACCGCCGCTAACCGTTAATCTTCCGGATCCTTTTCGCTTAATTGAGACATAATTGAAAATAAATATCCTGGTTTCCATCCGAGGCCTCAATACCCGGATGAACCTTCCCTGCTTCCGGTAATCAAGGTTGAGGGGATCAAGCAGGGAGTCAAGCGCTTCCTTTAAGGTCACCCTTTGCAAATCTACCGTTACATTTCCGCCAACATCGGGATCCACGATGACGTTGAAGTCGCTTTTTTTTGCAAGGGCAAGTAAAACTTCCTTAATCTCCGCATCCCGCAGGCTTAACGAAATAAGTTTGGCCCCCTCTTTCCGGAAAGGCAGAACCTTTTCCGGTTCAGTCTGGGTAATCAGCAGCTCTTCCATCCCCTGAGAGGGGAGGGGGGGAAGCTTATCTGAAGCCTCCCCATTACGGCCGGAAATTTCCGTGCTTTTCCCGGTGGCACACCCTGTAATTATTAAAATCAACAAAAAAAATACTGGATAATAGTGGGGACGTACCATTTTAATTTTCAATTTTTCATCCCTCATAACAAAAAAAATAACCATTCGCTAGGGAGGACCCGGGATAAATTTCATCACGGACAAAACTTGTTTGTCCGTGCCGCCAACTTAAAAAAGACTCCGATTGATCATCATTTTTCACATTTAAAAAAATTGTCGTAATCCGGAAGCCGTAACCAGTTTTGTACCATGGAAACAGTTATTCAAGGGTAACAATCACCGGACTTTCCTTTATAATGATGGTCCTTAACCGCCCGCCTCGATCAAAAAGCACCCGGTCAGGTTTGATCTCCGCTATCTGCTCCCCCCCTATCCAATCTCCTTTTGAAACAATCTGATGGTTAATAATCGCTATTCCATCCCCTTCAGCCATCAAGATAGCACTGATAGTATCAGCTTTTTTACCAATGTCTGATCCGGGATCAAGACAATAAAGGGAGGAGAAATATCCTGCCTCGGAAGGAGTGAGAAATGGATTCCGACCCCAGCGCTGCCTGGTTAGTAAATTCTTCCACTCATCCTTGATCCGGTTGCTGACATCCGTCGGTTGACTGGAAAGTGTTTCGCCCGAAACCCCTTCTCCGGGACGGTGAGATAGACTGGAAAGGGGTTCCGGGGTCAGGGGAGAAGGGCCGGAAACAGTTTTTTTGTAATCAGCATTTTTTTGGCTGAAAAATTTCCAGTTATAAACTACCACCAGCACCAACAGGATAGCTAAGATACCGATAAAGAACTTATTTGTAAGCATCCTTCTCTCTTTTCAGGAAATAGGCCTTAATTGCCATCTCAACCGCTATCTTGGGAAGCTCCCGCCTGATATAAATAGATTCCATCTCGATCAGACGGGGAAGGGTCTCCACCCCTTCCAAAAAATCGGCCAATTCCCGGTAATGGCAGTGGAATGAGGTCTCAAGAAAGAAACTGTCAAGCTTTGATTCCAAAGCGCAAACCGAATTGGATTCTGCTTCTTTTTTTGACCGCAAGGAAAGCGTCAATTGTCGCCCCAGTCTTCCGGCACCCCCTCTTTTTACCGGACAAAAGGAGATATCCATTATTCCGGATTCTCTAGCAAGTCCGGCTAAATTTTCCATCAGCTGGAGAAGGTTTTCCCCCGAGGGGATCTTTGACCAGAACCTCACCTTTGTTTCTTCCCAGCACATTTTTTCCTTTTCACCGGGAATACCGTAGGCAGCCCTCAATCTTTTTGCCTCGCAAATTTTTTCTTCAAAGTATGCCAATTCATTACTTACCCTGTCGATTTCTTTGATTTTGGGAGCAAAAAGAAAAAGGTAGACACTCCCCACGCCAATCACCAAAGTGAAAAGGGAGATGATTGCCCATTTTCGTAAATATAGAGGTTTGTCGTCAAGATTGAAGCTTTTCACTTTAATCTCCCACCGGGTAAAGGAAAAAGTAATACCGTAAAAGCAACTGACGGCCGGATTATATAATTATGCTCAATAACTAAATACTCAATAATAGTCCGACCAAAACCGGCAATCTATTTCAAAAGAGACCTCACTTAACATCATTTTTTCTCCATCCTTCGCTTTCCGGGATGGGTTTGCTTCCTTTTCGTTTTTCCTGAAGGGTTTCAACTTGACCTCCGGCGCTCCCATACTTTGCACCAGCACCGAATCCTTCAATTGACGATAAAAGCGATTAAATACTGCTTGAGAATGGGCAGCATTATCGGCAATCACCCTGCCCTTGATCGTTACCGTCAATCTCTCTCCCTCTTTTTTGGCTAAAAAAACCTCAAAGATCATTTCATCGGGAACTAACAGACTCAAAGCCTTAAGCCTGCCCTTCCACAAGGAGCTTTTCCAGCGATCCCCCCCCAGCAAAAAAATTCTTTCCTGATGAAGTACCCTGTTTTCTTTTGCCCGGAGAAGTGCTTCGGTTTCCCCCTGAAGGGATCCCCAGATATTTTTTTTTCTGAAAAGGGTTTCTTGATAATAATCGAGAGATCCGCTAAGACCGATGTACCCTCCCACCACAAGGATAGATGCTATTCCGGCAGCAATTCCCACGGTTACCTGTTTGGCGATTAGCTGCTTTCTTTGTTGCATAGACAAGGGGAGGAAATTGATATCAATATCTTTTAACCCCCTAAAACCGGCACCCAAAGAAATCGAATAATATGGCAAAAGTTTTAAAAATTCCTCGCTTTTTTCCTGAAGAGAAGAACAATCCAGATTATCCCCCGGATTGAAGGCAGCTACTTCCATCCCCAGCTCCCCCTCCAGGGCGATCTTAATCTTATTCCTTTCATCAATATTGCCTCCCAGGATAATCCGGTCAGGCGGTCTGCCCCGAAAATGCTGTTTATAGTAAAAGAAAGAACGGTTAACCTCGGTAATTAATCTGGATAAAATATCATTTCCTTCTTCCGGGGACACTGTTCCATCCCCTTCCATCTCCCCACTCTTTGTAAGACCGACGGAGAAAACCCGGGAAAATCGGAGTTTTCCATCTTCCAAGACGGTAATAATACAATTTTTTACACCTAAAAAAATAAAACTGACTACCTTTTCCCTCTGCCTTTGTTCCAACATGCCGAGTCCATTCAAAAGAGCCAGTGATGAAGTTGTCAGGACTTGTGGATCAAGGCCGCTTTCTTTTACAAGCTTTATGACAGCGTCGACCTCTCTCCTCAATACGGTTACTGCGAGTAATTCTCTTTTTTTAACTCCCCTCTCTTCCACCTCCCCGGTGATCCAGGTATCGAAGCTAAGATCAGAAACAGGGATTTTACTTTCTTTTTTGATTTCTCTTTTTAGCACCATCCTCATATCAGCTTTGGACATGAATGGAAGGATTATGGTCCGGTGATCCAGAATTGAACCGCTCAGGGCTACATTTACCTTTCTGGTGGTGAAGCCCTGCCGGTCCAAAGTTTCCCTGATCCGGTCTGCCGCCTTTTCTTCGCTTAACAGGTTAAGATCAACCTCCGCATAATTTATAATCCTGGCCGGCCGGGCTGAGGCACTCATTTCTACCATCTTTGCCCAGGCAGGGGTAATCTGCATTCCAATTATGGTTTTCGGTTTTAAAAACATGGCAATTCCGTCATAAAAAAATCCCGGACCGTCTCTACTGAAGATAGATATCTACGGTAATGGTTCCTTCTCCCACATAAAAGTTTTTCCATGCTTCCTGGTCGGGATTGGAAGAAACTGCATGGACAGCATGCAGACCCCGATGAATATATTTGATTACCGCCTTGTCTTGATCAAACGACAATTTCTGTTCCTGCCCCTTGCCCGAGTAAAACAACTCTCCTTTAAATTTATCAGGAACCACCCACGCGCCGCCCTTCCATGCATAAACCTTGATGTAAATATCCCGATGGGTATGAAACTCCCGTCTTAACTCAATATTATCTCCTCCCCCCCACCCTCCATTTGGACCCATACTAGTTAAAACAACTATTCCCTTGCTCAATTTTTGGCTGTAATCAAACTTAAATCCATAATCATTTCCCCAGGCATCCTTTTTGAATCCTTCTGGATCGAAACCCGGGCTCAAATAGGGCCCGTTCCAGCCCACCCCGACTCCATTTGTTTGTGGCTGGTAAACGGGAAACCCCGGATTTTTAACCAACCACTCCAACTCATCAGGCAAAATCCCCAAGTCTCCTAAAAATCCGTAGCTGCCCTTATCCGGGTTCCCCATAAATACCTGGAGAATGTTTTCCATCTCTTCCTGGGTAGATTTAATCTCGAAACTCCCCATACCCCTGAATAAAATGGGGACCGCAACCCCGGCAATGACAGCCATAATGGCAATTACCACTATGACTTCCATTAAGGTCAGCCCATTTTCCGATTTCATTTTTTTCCTAAGGTGCGCCGGCAACCCATTTGCCAATATCATCTCCCTTTATTTCAGTATCCGAATCATCAGTTTGCACCCTGCCGTCAGGCCCTGCAGAAAGCATCCAGGAGTAAACGGTACCAGCCGAAGTCTTCCAGAATGCATAAACCCCAGCCAGGTAACAATTTCCCCAGGGATCAGCCCCATTACTGGAATCGAGATAGGGTCCATGCCATCCAATCAAGTATCCTGCATTCCAATGGGAATAATCATCACCTGTTTCTCCGTAATTTGAATCACCATCCGGATTATTGAGGATCAAATGATTTTTGATATTATCGTATCGGTTTCCCCAAGTTGTCCCGTCAAAAACCGGGCCGGAACCGTCGGTAACCAAGTAGTAATAAAAATCGGGGTCAAAATTGTGGTTTCTGCTGTCAGGATACTCCCTGGTATCGCTCCGAAAATTTTCTATCCCTTTGATGATGGCATTTATCCCCGACCGGGCCGCTGTAATGTCCGCCTTGTCCATCTGTTGCACCACAATAGGGGAAATAACGGCGGCTAAAACCGCCAGTATTGCGACTACAATTATAACTTCCAGCAGGGTAAAGGCCTTCTGATCCGTCAAATTAAAACCTCCCATCATGACCTGATTAATCTAGTTTGCATAACCGGAGACTAAAAAGCCGATATCATCCCCGGTTCCCGGTCCCCCCAGGGGATCATCGTTTAGGGGGCCATTGGGGTTGGTGTCAATATTTCCATCCGGACCCGAAGAGATTACCCAGGCCTGGGGAGGATCGGCCCCGTCCCCCCAATCCTCGAAGATGGAACCGACACCGGCATAATACTTGCGTCCCCATGGATCGGCCTTAATCTCGCCAATGTAGGGACCCTTCCATCCCGAATATTCCGGCTCGGTTTCATTGTCACTCAACTGGTCTTTAAACAGATCACTGGGTTCACTTAACCAGCTGCGGTTATTGCCCGCATCTGCCTCTTCTCCGTCCGCTGTTTTCAAGACATCAATGCCTTCGTTCGAATTGTTGTAAGCAGCGGTATCTGCATAAACCGGCCACACTTTGGTATTTATATGAAAATTCACAATCGCAGTAGCGAGGGCCCTGGTATCGGATCTGGCCGCGGTTAGCCGTGATTCATCAATTTGCCTCACTGCTATGGGGGTTAAAACCGCCGCCAAAATAGAAATAATGGCCAACACCACTATGATCTCGATTAAAGTAAATCCTTCTTTCCCCATGGGCATACTTCCTTAGTAATTGGAAATGAATTACTCATCGGTTTTTCATCAAATAAGGCCTGATATGTAAGGCCATAATACCTTCCAATCAATGACTTAATTGTTTACGATTCCT
>DAOWNY010000222.1 GCA_030642325.1 Deltaproteobacteria bacterium | reverse complement strand
TCCATCCGGATCAAACTCGGTTTTTTAAGATACAGTTTTCCCTTGAAGGTTTGTTGGTAGCGGGCGTGTGGATTGAGGTTATTCTGAATAAATTTTGCCTGCAGGCCGTCAATTTTTTGGTAGGTTTGATGCATACGGGAAATCACTTTCAGGGGGGTGAAACTATCCGTCCTGCCTGAGGTGGGAATAAGAAGGAATAATAACAAAAGGGCTGGGGAAAAAATTCGGCATAATCTCATTTAAAAAGTCCTTATATGTATGGCAAATCAATTTTTTAATCACCGGGAAGCCTGCCGATTAATACTTCTCTCGGTTTGCTCCCGTCGGCCGGACTGACTATCCCTTCCTGCTCCATCCTTTCTATGATTCTCGCCGCCCGATTGTAACCGATGCGAAGATGTCGCTGTACCATGGAGATGGACGCCTGCCGCAATTTACCCACAAGGGCAACCGCATCATCGTAACGATCGTCATTACTATTCTCGTCCGAGGCAGAAGCAATCTCTTCTTTTACGGACAGAATGGAATCATCATATTCCGGTCTCCCCTGTTGCTTCAGGAAATCCACCAGCTGTTTTATCTCTTTTTCCGAGACATAGGCGCCATGGATTCGGGTAATTCTGGAGGTCCCCGGAGCCAAAAACAACATATCCCCGGAACCCAGGAGATGTTCCGCACCATTGGCGTCCAGGATGGTCCGGGAATCGGTTTTGGAAGATACCTGAAAAGATATTCGTGCCGGGAAGTTTGACTTGATTACACCGGTAAGCACATCCACCGAAGGTCGCTGTGTGGCTACCAGGAGATGAATTCCTGATGCCCTGGCCATCTGAGCCAGTCGGGCGATCTCTCCTTCCACCTGTTTGGAGGAGGTCATCATCAAATCGGCCAACTCATCAATCACTATAATAATATACGGTAATTTTTTTTCATCTGTATTTTTATTATACTGGTCGATGTTTCTTGACTTCTTTTCTTCCAGCAGCTGGTATCTCCTCTCCATTTCTCTTGTTGCCCACTTCAAGACCCCGGTGGCATCTTTTGGATCGGTAACCACCGGATGTAAAAGGTGGGGTATCCCCTCGTAGTGAGAAAGTTCGAGTCGTTTGGGGTCAACCATAATTAGCTTAATGTCTTCCGGGAGTGCTTTAAATAAAATACTGCAAATCATTGCATTTAAAGAAACACTTTTCCCAGCCCCGGTGGCGCCTGCAATTAAAAGGTGGGGCATGCTTGTGAGATCGGTTATATAAGGTTTTCCCGAAATATCTTTTCCCAGGGCAAGGGGGAGACGAGAACTTTTTTTTATGAAATCATCGCTCCCTATGATGTCATGGAGCAGAACCGGCTCCCTTTCCCGGTTGGGTATCTCAATCCCCACTACCGCTTTTCCCGGTACCGGAGCTACAATTCGGATGCTGACTGCCTTCAGGACCAGGGCAAGATCATCGGAAAGGTTTACTATCTTGCTGATTTTTATTCCCGGGGCCGGTTCAAACTCATATCTGGTGATGACCGGTCCCGGTAAAACCTCCGCCACCTGACCTTCCACTCCGAAATCTTTCAATTTTTTTTCCAGGATAGCACTGTTTAGCTTAATGTTTTCCCGGTCAATTCGCAATCCCTTTTTTGCAGGGTTATTCAAAATGGAAAGGGTGGGCAGGCAATACCCTGAATTTTTCGGTTCGGGAAGTTTTTCCTGCCCGGCACCCCGTTTTTTTTTATCTGAATGCCCCTCGTCGGCAATGCCGGAATAGTTTATCATATCTTCTTCTTTCTTCTTTCTCCGGGTACGCACAGACCCATTTCTTTTTTTTCTCTCTCGATAGATGAGAATTTTAGTCTTTATCTGTGCCGTCAGGAAACCCAGGAGATATTTTAGTTTTTTCAAAAAGAGGATAAAGGAAAAATTGGTGGAGATTATAAAGGAAAGGATCAGCAGTGTAGCCAGGATCAGATAAGCGCCCTCAAGATTAAAGTGTTTCTTTAAAGTTAAGGACAGCACCCTTCCCAGAAATCCCCCGCTGGGAATATTGGATTCGAAAAGTAGAAAATCCTCGAATCGAAGTGCCAGAATTGCCGAAGAAGAAAAAATAAAAACAACATAGCCGCCCACCTCCGGTATCCTCAGCTTGAATTCCTCCACGATGAATAATTTCAGAGTGATAAATATAAACATTAACGGGATGAGGTAGGCACTGCATCCCAGAGTAATCAATAGACCATCGGAGAGATACGAACCCACCGTCCCCCCCAGATTTTTCACCTCACCGATTTCCGGAAGATAGTGATTAAAAGACGGATCATCCATATTATATGAAAAGAGGCTGATGAGGAGAAAGGTGGTGACTCCCAGCAGAGCCACTCCGACAATCTCTTTTTTAATACCTTTTTTTTGCCATAAGGAACCCA
Organism: Deltaproteobacteria bacterium; assembly: GCA_030642325.1. GTDB lineage: Bacteria > Desulfobacterota > DAOWNY01 > DAOWNY01 > DAOWNY01 > DAOWNY01. The sequence continues at coordinate 1,127 of DAOWNY010000222.1, read as the reverse complement.
TGGAATCTCCCTTGTGTCCTTGATCAGTTGGAGTATCGCTCGATATTTCCCTTAATAACCTCCCTTGCCCGGGCAGAAAGCCCCTTTTTTTCAGCAAGGGATAACTTGTTGGTCTCAATTGGTTTGTCGATGATTAGTCGAATTGTTCCCGGTTTCGGCTTAATATGGTTTGGGGGAAGGACCGAAAATGACCCCACAATACTTATGGGTACGATCGGGACCTTTGATTTCAGAGCCAATATGAACCCCCCCCTCTTGAACTCTTTCAGGTTTCCATCAAGGCTGCGAGTCCCTTCGGGGAAAAAAATTACAGATGTTCCCTCTCCAATCCTCTTTGCAGCATGTTTAATGCTTGACGCCGCTTTTTGGGGATTTTGGCGATCTATACTGATGTAACCGCATCGGGACATACCAAACCCAAGGATTGGTATTTTAAAAAGTTCTTTTTTTACCATTAATCTAAATTGAACCCGGAGATACCCGATGAGGGTGAATACGTCATAATTGCTCTGGTGGTTGGCAACAAAAATCTGAGGACCGTTATTGATAATATTTTCGGAACCTATCACTTCTACCTTTACTTTACTTAAATAGAGGATTATTTTGCCCCAGAATCTGGCCATGAGATGGATGATGTTCCCGGTTTTATCAATCAATGAAGCAATAACGATGGGAATCATAATCATTATTACATAAAGGACCATCACGCTGTAAACGATAATTGCTCTTATCAAGTTAATCACCCGGCCAATAAACGTAACAATTTTCTAAGATATTGTTTTATCTATACTTTAGTTCACCTCTCAAGTCAATAGAATTTATACCGGAATTGATGACTGGTACAAATGTTTGCATTTATCACTGAATTATGTTAGAAATTTTTGTAATTAAAATAAAAAGGTGGTTTATGATTACTTTTCCTGACGTCATATTATCATTGGGAATCTTTATTCTTATCATCCGGCTGCCGGGCCTGATCTGGCCGAAGCAATATAAAAGCATCTTCATGAGTTTTATTGAGATGAATAATCTCATCAGACTTACGGGGCTTATTGCTTTTGTTGTCGCAACGGTTATCCTTTATGTCCTTTTAAAAAATATGCATATCTGGGAGATAATTTTAATTA
>DAOWNY010000049.1 GCA_030642325.1 Deltaproteobacteria bacterium | reverse complement strand
CCGTCAATAACCGGTTGATATTAATTGCTTTCTTTTCCCTGTTCTGTCCCTGGCTTGTTTTATACATCATATTATCGATGATCTCGTTCATCCTGCTTATTTGTATACTTATTTTCTTCAGGGCTTCATTTTCGGGATACTTTCTTTGCAGAAGCTCAGTATATCCACTGATCGTGGTGAGAGGATTGTTCAGATTATGGACAATCCCGGTAAGTAATTTTCCCACCACCGCCATCTTCTCTCTTTTAATATGATTCTCAAATTTCTTTTTCATCTTATCGCGGTGGGCAAGCGCTTTTTTAATCAAATCAAGCAGCCGGTCGTCATCCACCGGCTTGGCAAGATAATCGAAAGCGCCCCTTCGCATCACTTCCAGAGCGGTTTCCAGATCGACAAAACCGGTCAGCATGATCACGGGAACAAGGGGATAGAGGAAATGGATTTGACGGAGCACCTGCTCCCCACCCATTTTGGGCATCTTGATATCACATATCACCACACCGATATCCTTTGTGGAACCGAGGATGTCAAGCGCCTCTACCCCATTGGCGCCGGTCATTACCTGGTAACCCTCCGCCTCGAGAATATCGGAGATAACCTCTCGAATGATGGAATCATCATCCACCAATAAAATTTTTTCTTCCATCTTACTCCCCGCTTCTACTTTAGAGGAAATTCCACCCGAAAAGTGGTTCCAACTCCTTCTTCCGTTTTTATCTTTACCTCACCCTTATATTTGGTAACTAAACGATAAACCATGTTTAGCCCCAGTCCGGTTCCTTTCCCTGCCTCCTTGGTGGTAAAAAGGGGATCAAAAATATTGGGAAGATCCACTTCTTTGACCCCCGTACCGTCATCAGAAACCTCTACAAAAACTACGGCCGCCGGTAAAACCGCTTTATCCTCCTTTCTTCGCCGTGGAGTATCCCGGCAGGGAGTAATTCCGGTTCGAAGTGACAATATCCCCTTTCCATCCATCGCATCCACCGCATTGGTTATAAGATTAACGAATATCTGCTGCATCTGTCCGGCATTTCCCAGAATCAAAGGAAGATCCGTCAATTTTTTTTCAATGATAATATCGGTAAAATTACGGGCATAAGAGGCCATCTTGAGGGATTCCTTGATGATGTCATTGAGATTAACCGAGGAATTGCCGTCAATTTTGGCGTCCCGAGAATACCCGGAGAGTTCCCTGACAATACCTGCCATCTTTTCGGCGTATCCTTTAACTTTATTGGCCGAATCCCTTACAACATCTTGATTGTCGATCTTTCGCAGAATAAGGCCGGCCTTGGAAACGATGCCCTGGAGGGGATTGTTGATTTCGTGGGCCACTCCCGAGGCCAGGATACCTATCCCCGCCAGCTTTTCCGATTGAATAAGCTGGGATTGGGTGGTGGTCAATTCGGCAATTACTTCCCCTTTTTCCGTTACTGTTTTTTCCAGTTTATTGGTATATTCTTTAATTTTAATCTCTTTTTCCGAAATTTTATTTACCATCTGATTGAAGGAACAGGCCAGTTCACCGATTTCATCCCTCGATTTTACTTCAACCACGGGAGCGTAGTCTCCCTCGCTGATTCTTTTGGTAGCCACCGCCAACTGCTCAATGGGCCCCAGCACCACCTTTACCAAAAAAAAGGTGAGCAATACCCCGGCGATAACCATTAAAATAGAAAATAACAAGATAGTCTTAATCAACAGGTTGATTTCTCCTTCCATCCCGGCAAGAGAAATTACTATTCGAACCGCGCCGATCTCCTTATCCTTATCTTTATCTTCAGTCTGTTTGAGGAGGATTAATTCTTCCCCGGTCATCTTCTTGCCGGTGGTCTTGACCGGCAGGACGATCTCATAAAAAAAACCCCTATCTTCACTTTTAAATAAATTTAACTGAATATCGTCTTTTTCTATTAACGTTTGCCGAGAAGCCCCGCTACCCAACCTCTTATCCCCGGCATGGTTCAATATCTTTCCGTGCCTGTCAAAAACAGAGGCACAGGCCACGTCCTCTTCCCTCATAATCCCTTCAATGAATCCGTTAAGAATGGTCTTATTTTCGATCAACACCCCATATTCCACATTATAGGCAAAATTTTTGGCAAGAGAGACGCCTCTTCTCTGAACACCCCTTTCCAGGACTCTTTTTCCCAGGTCAATAAAAATCAAATTGGCAAAAATCACGGCAAGGAACAAAAATGTCACGGATATTATGATTGCCTTTGTTCTTATTCTAAGATGGTTAAAATTTATGATCTTCAACACTTCCTCTTTTTTTAACCGTTCACGATTGCTAATATTATATTCTGGCCGGTCTGCAGGGTTCCTTAGTATCCATTTACAGTTTACAGTTTTACGGTTTACAGTTAGTAACAACTTAGGATCCAAAATGTAACTATGACCTAAATTGAGCAGTTAGCCTTTAGCAGTTAGCTACTAGCCAAAATGATCACAGGATGTTTTGAAAATTTTTAAAGCCTTGAACAATTTTAAAAAACTGATTCCGGAATTGGAACCTATATCAAACATGCTTTTTATCGTTATAAAACTCATTTCATTGAAAAAACCGTGAGCCGTGAACGGTTACGGTTCTTTTCTATCCCGTCAAAATATCTTATCGGCCTGTTCCAAAATTTGATTAGGTATTATTGCCCCGATAATCTCTGCCACCCGGGAATTTATTACCAGGCAGCTTTTTTGGGGAAAAACGATGGGAAGATCGGAAGGACTCTTTCCCTTAAGTAATTCAACGGCTGCCTCTCCCGCCTGCCGGCCCATCTCATAATAATCGCCATATAGGGCGAATAGCGCTCCGGCCTTCACAAATGGGGGGGAAAGGCCCATAAAGGGCAATTTTTTCCTGAGGGTGAAAAGGAGAATAAATCGGGTGGATTGAGGGGTGAAGACGGTGGCATCCGGAATTGCCCAAAGGACATCAATCTTGTCTTCCAAGTCTTCCAGCACCCTTGGTACTTCTTTTTCCGACTGAACCGGTCCGGCAATAAGTTTTAAACCCATCTCTTTTGACACTCGCTTAGCCTCTTTCACAATACCATCCGACTCCCCGGGATCGTAGATTACCCCGATCGTCTTTACCCGGGGGATAACCGCTTTTATCTTTTTAAATTGCTCATGAACGGAAATATCCATGGAAACACCGGTGAGGTTGTTTCCCGAGGATTTCAAACTCTTAACAAAACCGCTGCTTACGGGATCTAAAACCATGGAAAATACTACGGGTGTCTTTATGGCGGCCTTGATGGACCTGGTAGCGGATGAGCCAAAGGTCAGAACCAGCTCCGGTTTCTGGGATTTAATCTCCGAAATAGTGCTTGCCGTGCCTTTCTTCTTTTCTTGAAGATTATATTGAGATATTTCGCAGTTTATCCCCCTTTCCTTCAGGAGATCTTCAAACCCCTTCAGGGCGGTACTATAATGCACAATATCTCGACTGTTACAGACGATGATCAAGGGTTTATTTTCCGGAAACGAGGTCTTGGGAAAAACCACCCCCATAAAAAAAATATAAAGAAAAACAGGGATGATTATTGAAGATTTTATTGCCATGGGTTAGCCGTCAATTATTAAAATTGTAAAGATTACGTCCGGTCCCGGTTTTTATTAATTTTTAAAAATGGAGTTACCCGGGCTCCGGTTAAAACCTGTAACTGAAACTGAAGCTGAGCCTGCTTCCCAGCTCCGCTCCCAGGGGGTGTTCCCGGTGCTTATCGTGGAAAAGATTAAAAACAGCAAGGGCTACTTCCAGGCGGTCATTCATAAATAACCTGCCCAATCTGGCATTTACCAAAAGATAGGTATCAACCTTTTTTGTTTTGGGTATTATCCCCAAAAGATCCCACCTGGTCTCATCCACATAATGGGCGGACAGATGGGCAGAAAAATCCCGGGGAAGTTTACACCCTATCCCCACATTAATTTTGTGCTCCGGAGCAGACCTAATCCTCCTGTGGGTATCTTTATCGGTAAGTTGCTGATAAGAGTAGTTGATCTTTCCCGTTAACCGGGGGGCGATTAAAATATCAAGGGAAATCTCTCCCCCAAAGGCCCTGACATCCTGATAATTTAGATACCCTGCCTCCCAGTATATGTGGGGAGAGGTTAAACTAAATAGAGGACCCTCCATATCAGGAAAAATAAGGCCTTCAATCTCATTATAGAAGAGGTCGCAGCGGGCCTTGATCCTTTCAAAAACATCTGTTTGATAGCCCAGCTCAAAGGATAGTATCTTCTCCGGATCAAGATTTCGGTTATGATCCACTTTGACCGGCGGGGAGAATTTGATCCCCAGCGGGAGATTGAGAGAAACAGGATACAGATTGAAAGATCCGTAGGAATCCAGAAAAGTCGGAGTGCGATAGGCACTGCTGACTGATAATCGGAAGGTATGATTTTTGTCCGGTGAATAAAGAGCACTCCCCCGGGGAGAAAATCTTCCCCCAGTGAGGGGGTGATTATCATATCTTCCGCCCATTACCAGCAAAATATTGGCCAAGGGCTTATACTCGTCCTGGATAAAGAAGGAGAGGATGTTCTCTCTTTTTTCATCGTAGAGCATCTCATCCCAGTCAATCATCTTGATTCGATAGTCCCCCCCAAAAATAAGGGAATGTCTCTTTGCAGGGCTGAAGGAGTGTTGAAACTCAAAATCATGGATATCGGTGATCATGTCCGATTCGGGTAAATAGGGTTGTCCGTGGATCTCGTAATCGGAACGATTCCAGAAGTAGCGAAACATTGAATGAGATCCCTGGTAAAGGAGGCTTAGATAGGTAGCGGGACCTTCGGTATCGATGGGTCCTGTCAAGTCGTTGGGAAAAATGTCATTATCAAGGTGACTTAAACCTGCTGAAACAACCAATTTTGATGAGCGGTCAATTTTATACTCGATGGAACCGTTGACCCTGCCGAATTCCCCCGATCTTTCATCCTGGTCTTTCCATTGATTCCTCCGATCGCCGCTTAGAGAAAATTTATAATCAAACCGATCCAAAATGCCCGCATGGATGACCGTGCCCCTCCAGGTATCATTCCCTCCTCCGGTGAGAGATACCAAAGTACCTGCCAATTCCGCCGGGGACATGGTGATGACGTTAATTACTCCCGAAAAGGCATTGGCCCCGTAAAGGGCCGAGCCGGGTCCCCTGATCACCTCAATCCTTTTGATCTCTTCCAGGGGGACAGGGATGCTGTCCCACCTCACAATTCCATAAAAATCGAGGTAAATCGTGCGGCCGTCAACCATCACCAGCATCTTATTAGACATCAGCTGGTTAAGCCCCCTGGCATTGACATTTATATTCGAAGCGGTCACACTCATTACCTCAATCCCGGGTACCATCCTTAATATGTCGGCCAGATTTACGGCCCCGGACTCTTTTATCTCTAAGGCAGTAATAACGGTAATGGCGGAAGGGGCCTCGGTAATGGGCTGCTCCTTTTTAGCGGCAGTAATTACTACCGGAATCTCCTTAAAAAATAATAACTCTCTTTTGAACATAATATTTTCTGCAGAAGGATCAGCTCCCTTTGCAGGAGAATCCGCAAAACTTATGCTCAAAAATAAGATAACAATTAAAAAAAGGGATGAGCTCAAGATCTGTTTTTTTTTCATAGGTTAGCTTCCCTGCCCTTATTTCCACGGTTCTCAGTTTACCGTTCACGGTTCTTATTCAATAACTTATATAAAGCTTGGGGCATTTTGACATTGCCTTTAAAGTCCCGGATGAGTTATTTTGCATCCATGTCAGAGAATATCCCGACCTATCGCGGAATATATACTTGTGTTCTAAGTTAAGCGGCTTAAGCCCTTCGCGATATTTATAAAACATTGGAAATCCGGAATACCATTTTTTTAACTTCCTTTGGCAATATTTGAGGGAATAGACATTGATGGACGAAAAATTTGGTCTTTCATTCCATAATCACGGCAATCTCTCACATAAGTTGAGCGATCAGCTGTCAGCGTTTAGCTTTTATAAAACCGAGGTATTACGGGTAGCTTGAAGTAAAGATCCAATGGGTGAAAGTTTGTAATAGCAAAAACATCCTGTGATCATTTTGGCTAATAGCTAACTGCTAAAGGCTAAGTGCTCAATTCAGGTCTCACTAATTCATAAAGACGGACTAACCAACCTGTATGATCTTTTCCGGACTTCTGAGCCTTCAAATGAAGAACTCATAATTACTATCTTAGACTAAGGTTTTTACCAATAGTTAGCCGTAAACCGTGAACGGATACCGATAATTTTCACTAAAACCAAAGTAACTGTTCAGGGCCGGCAGCAGGAATTGGGGTATGATTTCTATTACCGCTGATATTGCGCAAGGAAAAAAATGGGGGGCAGGATAAGTTAAGTTCGTGCTAACCAAACCGCATCATTAAACACATTTACACGGACCGGGCATATTTTATGATTTCCGCAGGAATCCGGTCAAGCGCTATGACATGTCCTTTGTCCAACTTGGTATCCTCACCGTTCATGATAAAATTGATTTTTTTGCCGGATTTTTTGGCCAAATCCCTCGTCAATCTGGCCATCTTCTGAAAAGTTGATTTAAGCGGCACCATCCGCATGGACATTCCGATTTCCTGTAATTCGCGGGTAATTTTACCCAGCTGCCTCAAGTTGCGATGAACTCGTTCCGAAACAATATCTTTGATATCCGGGTCGTTGCCCACGATTGATTCGGCAATCACCAGTTCTCCAATGGCATCGATCATACGATCGAGACGATCGGTATCCACCTTCACCGTATCCCTTACTTTAATCACCCCCTGCTGCTTTCTTAAGGCACTGGCAACATCTTTTGCTGCAACCTGTTTCTGCCCCACCAATAGCTGCCCCAACCTGGGAACTTCTCTTCTTTTTTGCTCCTCAAGGGCATCATCCACGTCGGCCTGGGTTGCCACCCCATCTTCCACCAGGATCTCTCCGATTTTTCTTTCCTCGGCCGAGACTGGCTTTGGAGAATCATTTATCTGTTTGCTGCCCGAACCGGCACCCCTGATGTCTGTAAGCAGCTTGGGGAGGGTGTCATCCGTAGTGAGCGGCTTACCCGAGGATAGTATACCCCCAAGCTCGCCTACATAGTGTTTAAGGCGATCAAGAGCGGTAAACGTAACATCAACAACTTGGCCGGAAAATACCACCTCGCCTTTCCGCGCTCGGTCAAGAAGACTTTCCGCCTCATGGGCAAGTAAAAAAAAATCCTTTAGCTCCAGAAATCCGGCTACCCCCTTGATGGTATGAAAAGCACGAAATACTGCATTGATCGCCTCTACGTTCTCGGGGTCCGTCTCCAAGGCCAGAAGCTGCAAGTCGGCAGAATCGAGATGTTCCTTCGATTCTGCGATAAAATCACTAAGCAAATCCGGATCGAGGTCGGGCAATGAACCTGAACTCTCATCTTTTTTACTTTCGCCGGATTCACACGATAATGGTCCTGGACTCTCTTTTTCAGGAGAAGAGGAATCAACTTTCTCTCCCTCCTCCTCTGAAAATAATCGGGAGATCAAATGATCGGCATCCGATGGCATCGACCCTTTGCCGGCATATGCATCAAAAATTTGAGAAAACCAATCTGTAACCCCTAAAAGTTTGTCCGTTGAAATCCCCATCCCTTTTTCTTCGATGTATCCTTCTACTTCATGACAGATCCGCCCAACTTGAGATAGCCCCAGCACCCCGGCTTCTCCTTTTAAGGTATGCAGAATTCTTTTTAGGGTTGCCATGGTCTCATCGTCCGAAGCGGTTTCTAACTTCAAAATCAACCTCTCCATCTCTTCCGTTACTGAACTCTGCTGACTCAAAAATTCAATTAAAATGGCTTCGTCAACATTCTCGGGTAAGGCAACCATGCCGGCCGGGGAATCTTTTTTTTCCTGATCATCATTAATGCCCAGTTCTTTGGAAAACATTGATGCATCAGGCCTTAGCCCATCCCTGATTACGGACTGGAGCACAGATACGGTTTTCAGCACGGTCTTTAGAGCTGCTTCACCATCTTTTACCTCATCGATTATTATTTGACCTATAATCCCCCTGGCGGCCAGGGCAGCACGGCTTACCAACTCCTTTGAGCATTGTTGGGCAACCTTTGCAAGTTCATCGAACATGGTGTCAAGATCTGCAAGCAGTTTTACCCATTCGGTATCCGCTCTTATTTAACGGTAAATCATATTGCTGTTAACTAAAGCATACATCGCTACACTTCACCCGAAGCATCAATTTGTCGGAACCTTCTTAAGGCTACCATGGTAAAAATAAATCATATTTTACTTAAATTAATAACATTGTGATTTACCGAACAACTAATCTGCGGTTTTCCGTAACTTCCTGCCGGTAATGCAATTTGTATCAATATTGCACGGCTCCTTCCTAAATTTTCTTTCCTTTCGAACAAAATGCCCGCCTTAAAAGATACAAACAGATTTTATTTATCTTTTTTTTTCTCATTCAAACAAGCCTCAATGAAAAAAGGTCCTTTTTCGGTATCAAATGGTATTATGATTACCGGACCCTCGGTAATATGGGAAATTGCATGGGATTTGCCGGAAATTACGGATGGTGTAGCCATCTTAAAATTGTGACCCATTTCCTGCAACTTTGCCCGCACTCCCCCGGATATCATATTTGTTATCTCTCCCACCGCATCAAGAATATCTTGATTAACCTCGTCTATTTCTTCCTCCAACATATTGGAAACAATCTTCCTGATACAACTTTCCGTGAAACTGATGGCAAAAGATCCGGTAATCTTTTCCCCCACAAGACCAATTAAACCGGATACGTCCCCCCCCGCAGATTGATCTTTTTTACGATACGGCTTTCCTGCTGCAGGTTCAATAAAGGCCATGGTGCTGATCACTTCAGCAGTGGTTTTAATGAAGGGATTGATAAATTCTACATTCATACTTTCTCCTGTGTAGTTAGAATAACTCCCCGGGATTGATCAACTTCAAGCGAAAACAACCCGCCCTTTTCTAATTAAGCAAATATCTTATCAATCTTCTCCTTCATCGTCTCAGGGGTAAACGGTTTTACTACATAGTTATTTACACCTGCTTTTACCGCCTCCACTATATTCTCTTTCTGGGCCTCGGCAGTAACCATCAAAACGGGTTTATCCTTTAATGCCTCATCGCTTCTTATGGCTTTTAGCAATTCCAGCCCGCTCATATTCGGCATATTCCAGTCGGAAACGATAAAATCTATTTCTTGTTTTTTGAGTACCTCCAGGGCACTCACCCCATCCTCCGCTTCAGCAATATTCTGGAAGCCCAGTTTCTTTAAAATATTTTTTATAATCTTCCTCATGGTAGCAAAATCATCAACCACCAAAATCTTCATATTTGTATCTGTCATCTAATTTCCCTCATTTTCTCATTTTCTCATTTTAATCGTTCAACCCGCTCCGCCGGATTAATGATATCGGTTAAACGAATACCAAATCTGTCGTTTATCACTACTACCTCTCCCCTGGCGATCTCTTTTCCATTTACGAAAATGTCCAGGGGTTCCCCGGCCAGCTTAGATAATTCTATAATCGAGCCTGGTCCCAACTGAAGTAAGTCTTTAACGGTCATGGAAGTTCGTCCCAACTCAATCTTTACCTGCATGGCAACATCCAGAATTAGATCAAGGTTGTCCGGGGATGCCTTCTTTCCCTTCCTCTTCTCTTTGCCCTTTCCCCCCCCCTCCTTTAAGCCGGCAAAGGGGGGGAATTCTTTTTCAATTTCTACGACCTTTTCTTGCGCCTCCTCCTTTATCATCTCTTTCTGTTTATCAAGATCTTCCTTTGCGTCGTCCCAGGAAATGTCGTCATCGGAATCTTCGTTCTCTTTCTTTCCCTGCGCCTCCTCCTTTATCATCTCTTTCTGTTTATCAAGATCT
>DAOWNY010000148.1 GCA_030642325.1 Deltaproteobacteria bacterium | reverse complement strand
GCTCCCCTCCGAATCCGGATTCCAGCAATAAGGGCAAGAAGAAAAAAATGAAGACGGCTCTTATGATAAAAATTTTATAGGTCATTATCGCTCTCAATACCGAAAATTTTTCGTATCAGCAAAAGAAACAGGGGTAAACTGCTTCCGGATTCCCGGATGCGCGGGAACCCGGAAGGGTTGTTGAGGTAAAGGGGCTACTCCTGCTTATTTTGATGTTACAAATTTTTCATAAATTGTCAGGCTCCTCACAAGCGTTGCACCATCCTTCTTAAGTTTTGATAGGGCGCGAATTGATCAAGGCCGAGTATCTGTTTTAAATTTACGACCGCAGCAGGGATATAATCGGAAAAATACAATTTTTTCTTTACAGTACTAAGAAATCCAAATGCCCCCAACATCTGCATAATCCGGTGAACGGCCACGTAGGGATATTCCTGAAGAAATTTTTCCTGATCCAGGGGGATGAAATGCGACAACTGTTCAAGATAATAGGTGGTCAATTCCTGTCTCATCGCCTCATCAATATCCACATAGGGATCATAAATGAGTGAGGCAAGATCATAGGCAAGAGGGCCCAACCGTCCCCCCTGAAAATCGATAAATCGGAGATTTCCGTCTTGAACCATTATATTTTTAGATTGGAAGTCATAATAGAGAAAGAAGCTCTCCGCAATCCGGGAAGTTTTTTCAGCCAGGTCATCCAGGTCATTTTTCATCTCCTCCCGGGAGACATCAAGTTTTAGATAGTCCTTTATAAAAGAGCGGAAAAAATATCCTGACTCCCATTGAAGGATAAAGGGGAGATTGTAGGGGGAATTCAATACCCGTTTCTGATCAAACCCATAAGACCCCTTAACCTGGATGATGGGCAAAATTTTTAAAGCCTTTTTGTAAAGTATTATAAGTTCAGGGGGATTATTTTTCAGCTTCAGGGCATGATCGTGGAAATGGGCTTCTCCCAGGTCTTCCAGGAGAAACCACCCTTTTTCCCGGGAGTATCGGTAGATCATAGGGGTGGCAATCCCCTGCTCCCTTAAATGGCGGCAGATATAGTCGAAAGAATCATTTTCATTTACTCCCTGTCCATTTTCCGGGGGATTTTCATTGGTGACCAGGATTAACGACTTCCCGTCACCCTCAATTCGGTAAAGGATCCGATCAGACCCATCGCCGGGAAGCCTTTTCCATGATACGGGATCAAAGGAGATATCCCCGCCTTCTTTCAGATAATCCGCAACAAATGAGCAGAGTTCTTTCGATAATTGATCAGTAATAAAATTATTCATTTATAAATCACCTGCTACTACCTCATTTTTTAGGGAAGTTTTTATGACTGCCCCGTCCCCCACGATGCAGTTTTCAATGGAAAGGTTGTCGGCTATCTCCACATTATTCCAGATAACCGAATCTTTAATGACACAGCCTCTTCCAATGGTGCTGTGATTTCCCATGAAAACATAGCCCTTAAAGATACTTCCTTCATTCCGGTCGGCGTGGGACCCCCTATTATGATATTCCAAAGAGTCGAAGATTTCAAATTTTTCCCTCAATTCCCCTCTTAACAGATCCCGGTGTAGTTGATGATAATCTTCAAATGATCCCATGTCTTGCCAGTAGATGTCTTTTGCGAGGAACCCTTTGATGGGCGCCCCTTTGGCAATAAGTTTTTGATAGAGGTTAATAATATCTCCTTTTTCTCCCTTGGGAAATTCGCCCAAGAGCTCGGGAGATATGACATGGATACCGGTGAAGGCAGACAAAAAAATAGAGGAGGAGGTATTTTTCAACCGTTTCCCCCTCAATCCTACGATATTATTTTCTCCATCCATTTCTACCCGGTTAAAGCGTGGATAATGATGGACGATGAGAGTGGCGAGATTATTTCTTTCCCGGTGGTGATCATAAACAGATTTTAAGTCAATGTTGTGAAAAATATCGCCCGTGACAACTAAAAAAGGGTCATCCCCCCAGAAATCTTCCAATTTTTTGATACCACCGGCGGTCCCTAATAGTTCCTTTTCGTGACTTATGTTGATATTGATGGAAAAATTGTCCTGTTTGCCCAGGTAATCTTCGACCAAGGGAGCAAGCCAGTGGGTATTGACTGCAAGATCGGTAACCCCAAATCCCTTTAACTGATTAACAATGATCCCCAGGAGAGGAATATTGCAGACCGGGAAAAGGGGTTTGGGTCGTTGATTGGTGAGGGGCAGCAACCGGGTCCCCAGACCGGCTGCCAGGATCATCGCCTTCATAAAATATTGCCTCCTGTTTGGAAGTCTTGCCGGGGCATAAGGAAGGATAAGATTTAACCGGTTATTGCCCGACCGTTTCGTAAGCGTTTACGGTTGGTTTACGGGTACACCAACTATCACACTTAATGGTATAGATAATGTTCCCTTGATCTTTCCTTAAAGTCCTTAAGCTCTTTTTGCCAGGATTGCTCGATCATCGCCAAATCTTCAAGTTGTTCAATCTTTTTTCTTAAATTCCCATCCCCCGTAATTAAATCAATGGGCATGTTTTGGTAGTCATATTCGTAGGGAGGGCTACGCCAGGAAAAGTAATCGGGATAGAGAGAGATAATGGCCTGGATGATGGCAATGGTGGTGAAGTAGGGTCTATAAATTTTATCATCGGTAATATGAAGATAAAGTCCCCCGCAAATTTTTCCCTGCCATTTTTGAAAGGTGGGCTGAAAAAAGATGTCCCGGAAATGAATACCCGGCAGTTGCTTCGATTTTATGGTCTCCCTTAGAAGAACGGGATCAATAAAAGGCGCCCCGAAGATTTCAAATGGTCGGGTGGTGCCCCTTCCTTCCGACAGATTAGTGCCTTCCAGGAGGACCTGGCCGGGATAAACCAGGGCGGTCTCCGGGAATGGCATGTTGGGAGAAGGGGGTACCCAGGTAAGCCCTGTATCAACAAAGGACATTTTGCGTCTCCATCCTTCCATGGGAATAATTTCCAGGTCACAGCCAATTCCGAAGTAATGGTTGAAAAAGCCGGCCGCCTCCCCCATGGTCATGCCGTGCCTCATGGGGAGAGGGTAGATACCGACAAAGGAACACCAGTCATATTTAAGCAGGTTGCCCTCCAGGATAAGTCCCCCGATGGGATTAGGCCGATCCACCACCACCACCTTTTTACCATATTGAGAAGCGGCTTTAAGACAGAGGGCCAGGGTGGAAATGAAGGTGTATACCCTGGTCCCCACATCCTGGAGATCGATCACCAGGATATCAATTTCGTCCAGCATTTCCTTGGTTGGGATGCGGCTCTCCCCGTATAAACTGAAGACAGGAACCTTGAAAAGGGGGTGAATAAGATGGGGAGATTCCTCCATGTTGTCCTGTTTTTCCCCAAAAATTCCGTGTTGGGGGCCGAAAAGAGCTTTAAGACTTTTAGGAAACAGATTAAATAAGAGATCATGGGTATAAAAAATCCGGGAATCTACCGAGGCCTGATTTACCAGAAGTCCGACCCGTTTTTCTTTTAACCACCCCGGGGGGTTCTCCAGTAATTTTTCAATACCCAGTCTGATCTTAGGTTTCATTTTTTTCCTGAAAGGGCAAATGACCTTTTGCCGTCAATTTTCCAAATATTATTTTGATAAGAGATGATAGTTGCAGTTTTCTAAATCCATAGGTAATAAGGCAGGTGTCGATGGGGCTTAAGAACTCGATATCAAAGGGATTTCTTATAAAAGCCAGTATTACGGATGCCCCCTTTTTTTGCAGCCCTTCAAGAAGATGCCGTTGGCCTGAATTGGTCTGTGCGTCAAAAATTAGAGCAATGACTGTATCTTCTTTTGACAGTAAGCCCAGGACCTTCTTGATATCTGTTGGTTTTATCTCGATGGGAATAAAATAATCTACAACTTTACCCGGGAAATATTTTTTAACCTCCTTTTTTAAGAAATGTTCTTCCGGTTCCGAGTAACCTTCTTCGATGCCGTCTAAAATCGAGAGATCGGGCATGATCAGGAGTATTCTCTTCTCTTTTTCGTTTTTGATGGGAATTAAGCCCATCTTATCTCCAAACAGAGTAATTGATCGGTCCGCGATTTTACCGGCCGGTGATTGAAATTCTTCCGGCAAAGAGGTTTTCGGCAGCTCCTCCCGGCAAAATTCTTTTAAGGACTTGATCCTTTTTACACTGATTTCCAACTCCTCCATGGAGAGCAATGAACTTTGAAAGGCATCCTGCAGGGCATTAAAGCCCTCCCGCTGTTTTTGATAATCACTGCAAATAAGCAGGAAGTCATGGCCGGCAAGTATCCCCTTGATACATGTTTCCCCGATGGAATAATATCGGGCTATTGCCCCCATCTCTAAATCATCGGAAAAGATTATTCCCGGAAAGTGAAGCTTTTTTCTGAGGTAATGATTGATAATTTCAGGAGAAAAAGTGGCTGGTCTTTTTTCTTGCCCGGCCAGGGACGGGCAGTAAATGTGAGTGGTCATAATACCCTTTACCCCTGTTTCAATTACCTTTCTGAAGGGAAGTAGATGAATTTCTTCAAAGGTCTGCCTGGAGATGGTTATCACCGGGAGGTCAAGGTGGGCGTCAACTTCCGCCGCTCCTTTGCCGGGAAAATGTTTAGCCGCTGCCGCCACCTTCATTTTCTGCATTCCCATAATCAAGGCGCTTCCCAGCCGGGAAACTTCAAGGGGGTCATCACCAAAGGAGCGTATGGTAATTCCGGGGTTATGGTAGGTGGTAATAACGTCGATCACCGGTGACAGATTGATATCAATTCCGATATTTTTTAGTTCCCGGCCGGACACTAGTCCCTGCTGAAAAGCCAGATCATAAGAACCGGTTGCCCCCAGGGCCATATTTCCCGGAAACAGGCAGAGTCCGCTGGTGAAG
>DAOWNY010000010.1 GCA_030642325.1 Deltaproteobacteria bacterium | reverse complement strand
TTCCAGATCTCTCGATAAACCTTTAGATTATATTGCAATGAATGATCAACTTCGAAAATGTGGCACATCCCGGCACTTTCCAGGTAATTCAATTGAATATGACACCTTCTTCCAAAAATCAGGGTCATATATTCCAAACAAAACAAGGGTTTAACCATTATGGCCAAACCCTTGTTTTTAATGGCGGGGCCGACGAGACTCGAACTCGCGCCCTCCGGCGTGACAGGCCGGCGTTATAACCAACTTAACTACGGCCCCCAAAATCTTTATTTATATGTTGCGTGACACTAATTAATTCTTGGTAGGCGGAACAGGGCTTGAACCTGTGACCCCCGGCTTGTAGGGCCGGTGCTCTCCCAGCTGAGCTATCCGCCCAATTTCTAGTTTGTATGTAAGCTACCATATGTTGCAAAATATGTCAACCTAATCTATTCCCCATTCCCCAATCCCCGAATTTTCAAATTTTCAAATCTTATTCCTTACCATTTTCAATCAATGCCTCTTCCAAGACGGCATCCATCTCACTGGCCAGGATAATATTTACCGATTTAAAAACTCGTTGTGGAATCTCTTTAATATCCTTCTGGTTCTCCCTGGGAACAATAACTTTTTTAATATTGCCCCGATGGGCTGCCAGAATTTTTTCCTTCAACCCTCCAATGGGAAGAATTCTTCCCCGCAATGTTATTTCTCCCGTCATGGCAAGATCGTTTCTCACCGGTTTTTTCAGGAGGGCGGAAACAATTGCGGTGGCCATGGTAATCCCCGCCGAGGGACCATCTTTAGGAATTGCCCCCTCAGGAACATGAATATGGAGATCGATTTTCTGGTAAAAATCTTCTGCCAACCCAAATTTTTTTACTCTTGAACGAACATAGCTTAAGGCTGCCTGCGCAGATTCTTGCATCACATCACCGAGTTTCCCGGTAACGATTAGTTTTCCACTCCCGGGCATAATCGCTACTTCGGTAGTAAGCAACTCTCCGCCCGCCTCGGTCCATGCAAGCCCGGTAGCAATTCCCGCCCCGTTCTTCTCTTCAACCTTACCGTGGTGGAATTTGGGTACTCCCAAATATTTTTGGATACTTTGAGAGGTAACCTTGACATGAAGATCTTTACCTTTTTCCACAATGTTCCTGGCTATCTTGCGGCAGATTGAAGCAATTTCCCGCTCTAAATTTCTGACCCCTGCCTCCCTGGTGTACCGGCGAATAATAGTCAAAATCGCATTGCGAGTGATTTCTATATTCTTCTTAGATAAACCGTTTGCCTCCCTTTGCTTTGTAAACAAAAATTTTTCGGCAATTTTAAGCTTCTCCAGTTCAGTATATCCAGCTATGGGAATCACCTCCATCCGATCCTGCAGGGGAGGAGGAATGGAAGGAAGGTTGTTGGCAGTGGTAACAAACATTACCGAAGAAAGATCATAGTCCACATCCATATAGTGATCATTAAACATAAAATTCTGTTCAGGATCCAATACTTCCAAAAGAGCAGCCGAAGGATCACCGCGGAAATCCATGCTCATTTTATCAACTTCATCCAATAAAAATATGGGATTGGCAGATCCAGCCTTTTTTATGGACTGAATTATCTTACCGGGCATTGCGCCGATATATGTTCTTCGATGGCCCCGAATTTCCGCCTCGTCCCGAACCCCTCCCAGGGAGAGTCTGACAAAATTCCTCCCCGTAGCCCTCGCAATCGATTTTGCCAAAGATGTCTTACCAACCCCCGGAGGACCCACTAAGCAGAGGATCGGTCCTTTAATTTTTCCCACCAGGCTCTGGACGGCAAGATATTCAATGATCCTTTCCTTGACATCCATAAGGCCATGGTGATCTTCGTCCAAAATTCTTTTCGCTTCCACGATATCGTGTTTTTCATCAGTTTTTTTATACCAGGGCAGTGCAATAAACCAATCAAGATAATTTCGTACTACCGTGGCTTCTGCGGACATGGAAGGCATCATTTTCAACTTTTTTAATTCACCGTAAACCCTATTGGTTGCCTCCTCAGACATCTTCTTTCTATCAATTTTTTCCTTCAATTCCTTAAATTCGTTTTTGAATTCATCCTTTTCACCCATCTCTTCCTGAATTGCCCGCATCTGTTCGTTTAGATAATACTCTTTCTGGGTCTTCTCCACCTGCTTCTTGACTCGAGATTTGATCTTTCCTTCAATTCGATGGATTTCAATTTCCGAACGAATCAAACCGTAAAGTTTTTCCAGCCTGTCCTTGCAACTCTCGATCTCAAGTATCATCTGTTTGTCATGCAATTTGATGGGTAGATAATTGATTATTGAATCCACAAAACGGGATGGTTCGCTAATATTACTTATATTATTTACCAAGTTAATGACTTCAGAAGGGAAATTTTTATTTATTTTGATATAGTTTTCAAACTCGCTTCTGGTATTTCGCATTAATGCCTCAATTTCCGGACCACTTTCAACTTTGTCGCTAATTTCTTCAATATCTACCTGAAAATAATCGATATCGTGAACAAATTTTTTAATTTTTCCTCTCTTTTCCCCCTCAATAAATATCTTTAAACTTCCCTCCGGCATCCTGATCGACTGAACAATACTCCCCACAGTGCCCACCCTGTACAAATCATCCTCGCCGGGTTCATCTACATGTGCATCCTTCTGGGTTGCGAAAAAAATGCTCATACCTTTTTCTATAACGCTCTTTAAGGCCATGATCGATTTCTTTCTTCCTACAAAGATGGGTACCATCATTTGGGGAAAAAGGACTAGATCTCTGAGGGGTAACAAGGGCAGGATATAATGACGTTTGGGATTGATAACTTTACTAATGTTAAACATTCAAACCTTCTTTTGCAAAGAATCTTCATAATTTTATTAAATAACATCAGCCGATCAATATGGGGAAGCCTTAAGCCCTTTTTGCCCTATCCTCATAAACCAGCATCGGTTTTTTTCCGTTAAGAATTACTTCCTTGGCAATCAAACACTCCCTGACATTGGAATTAGAGGGAAGCTCGTACATAACATCCAACATTGCAGTCTCAAGGATTGATCTCAAACCGCGGGCACCTGTTTTTCGCTCAAGGGAAGCCCCAGCTACCGCAACCAAAGAATCCTCTGTAAATTCCAGCTTAACTTCTTCAAATTCAAACAGTTTTTTGTACTGCTTTACCAGAGAATTTTTTGGTTCTTTCAATATCTTAACCAAATCTTCCTTGCTGAGCTCATTTAAAGTAGACAATACCGGCATCCTGCCAATAAATTCAGGGATTAACCCGTATTTTAAAAGATCCTCCGGCTGAACCTCTGCTAATATTTCACCAATCTTTTTTTCCTCTCTACGCTTGATATCGGCTCCGAATCCCATCGTTTTGGTATTCATTCTCCTTTGAATAATTTTATCCAAACCGATAAAAGCACCACCACAAATAAATAAAATATTGGTAGTATCAATTTGAAGAAGTTCCTGGTGGGGATGTTTCCTCCCCCCCTTGGGAGGAACATTGGCGGTTGTACCTTCAATTACTTTTAACAGGGCCTGCTGAACCCCTTCGCCGGAAACATCCCGGGTAATGGATGGATTATCGGTTTTTTTAGCTATTTTATCTATCTCATCAATGTAGACAATCCCCCGGGATGCTTTCTCTATATCATAGTCCGCATTTTGAAGAAGGCCCAAAATAATGTTCTCTACATCTTCCCCAACATAACCGGCTTCCGTTAAAGTTGTTGCATCGGCAATAGTAAAGGGAACATCAAGAATCTTGGCCAGAGTCTGAGCCAAAAGGGTTTTACCTGAACCGGTTGGACCCAACAGTAAAATGTTGCTCTTTTGGAGTTCAACTCCATCCAAATCTATCTTGGTAGTAATTCTTTTGTAATGATTATGAACCGCCACCGCCAATACCTTCTTAGCTCGCTCCTGGCCGATTACGTATTCATCCAAAATACTCTTAATCTCATTAGGTTTTGGAATCGAAGTCTTTTTAATAGCAAAAACTTCTTTTTCATATTCCTCAGCTATGATATCATTGCAAAGCTCAATGCACTCATTGCAAATATACACTGCCGGCCCTGCTATCAGTTTTTTAACCTCTTTTTGGCTTTTCCCGCAAAAAGAACAATAAAGACCAAGATAATTCCTGCCACCTTTTTTGTCCACTAAATACTCCCCTTAAGAGTTCTCTTATCTCTGTCAAAGATCACTTCATCAATTATACCGTATTCCCTGGCCTGTTCACTTGTCATAAAAAAATCCCGATCAGTATCTGATTGAATCTTTTTTAACGACTGGGAGGTATGTTCAATAAGAATATCATTCAATACCTTCCGAAGACGAAGAATTTCTTTTGCCTGGATATCCACATCGCTGGCCTGCCCCTGAAAACCTCCCAAAGGTTGATGAATCAAAATCCGGGAATGGGGAAGGGCAAATCTTAATCCCGGACTGCCTGCCGCCAAAAGAATAGCAGCCATACTGGCTGCTTGCCCCATGCATATGGTGGAAACTTTCGGTTTGATATAGTGTATGGTATCGTAGATGGCAAGCCCGGCAGTCACTATCCCTCCGGGTGAATTAATATAAAAATGGATATCCCTGTCAGGGTCTTCCGACTCTAAGAACAGCATTTGGGCAATAACCAGGTTAGCAACATCATCATCAACGGAACTACCTAAAAATATTATTCTTTCTTTGAGAAGACGAGAATAGATGTCGTAAGAACGATCCCCTCGTTCGCTTTGTTCAACAACCATCGGTATTAAATTCATAATTATCTCTGGATCATTCCTTTTCTTTAAGATTTTCCTTGTTGGTACCAATATCTTTAATTTTAGCCTTCTCAACCAAGAAGTCAATAGTTTTTTCTTCTAACAACCGCACTTTAAGTTCTTCAATGGCGCTACCCTGCCGATAGAGTTCTTTAATCCTGTCCAGGCTTTGCTCTGAGCTATCGGCAACCTCTTGTAACCTTGCTTCAACCTCATCATCATTGACCTTGAAGGATTCCTTCCCGGCAATTGATTCCAAAATAAAGTTGGTTTTGATCTCTCTTTCCACTGAATTTATGTAATTTTTCCTCATGTTATCCAAGGAAATTCCCAGGTTTTCAAAATTGATTCCCTGATCTTTCATTCTTGCCTGCGTGCTCTCCATCAAACTATTAGCCCTGGTCTCTATCATTACCCTGGGAACATCAAACTGGTTTTTATCGAGGATCTTATCAATTATCTGTTCCTTCAAATTATGCCGGATTCGTGCTTTTGCCTGTCTTTCAAGATCCTCTCTCACTTTATTCTTCAATTCTGCTAAAGAAGGATTATTGGTCACATCTTTTGCAAATTCATCATCCAGCTTGGGCAGAATTTTTTCTTTGATCTGCTTGAGTCTGACCTGGAAAACTATCTTTTTTCCCCCTAAGCTTTTTTCCTTAAAATCTTTTGGAAAATTTATTTCCACAGTCTTTTCGGAATTCTTTGTAAGGCCCAGTAACTCATCATCGAAGCCCGGAACAAAGGAATTTGAACCGATCTCCAAAGAAATATTTTCGTTCTCTCCCATATTATAGGGTTTCCCATCCATAGCGGCCATAAAGTCAAAAAAGACAAAATCTCCTTTCTCAATAGGATGGTCCCCATCTACCTCTTTTAATTCGGCATGGGTATTTTGAATCCGGCGTAAGCTGTCCAAGACGTCCTGATCAGTAATATTGATGACTTCCCTTTCCCCCTCTAACCCCAGATAACCCTCAATACTGATCTCCGGTTTAACTTCAACTTCTGCTGAAAATTTAAAATCTGCCTCTTTCTCAAATTTTTCGGCATCGATAGCAGGCTGAGAAACCGCCGAAATTTTATGCTCTTCAACAGCTTTTAAAAATGTATCATTAATTAATTTCGTGGTGACCTCGTCTTCAATTTGCTGCTTATAATTCCTCTCGATGATTTCACGGGGGACTTTACCGGGACGAAAACCCTTTATTTTGGCTTTCTTTCTGATACTCCTATAAACTGAGGCAAATTCACCAGCTACTACTTCTTTAGGCACCTCAAAATTTAGCCTCTTTTTAATACTACTGATATCTTCAATTACAACCTTCATTAATACCTCACCTACAATAATGGTGCGAGAGAGGGGACTTGAACCCCTACGGGATACCCGCTGGATCCTAAATCCAGTGCGTCTGCCAATTCCGCCACTCTCGCTTTTTTTACCGGAAAAATTTATGGTGGGCCGTGAAGGAGTCGAACCTTCGACCTACTGATTAAGAGTCAGTTGCTCTGCCAATTGAGCTAACGGCCCCCCGTATTTAATTCCCGGTAAATAAGAGCATGAAGAGCATGAATTTTAACCTGCCTAACAAGATCAACGACAACTAATTATTCGACAAATGCTCTCGCCTATAATCCGGTTTTGCGATAAAACCTTCGATTTGACTACAGCCCAGATACTCCGTTCAGCGGATAATTAGACACCTTTCACCAAGGGGGTGTCTTGCATCCCCCAAACCTCCGGCAACATGATCCTATTTAAATTGGTACGCCCGGCAGGATTCGAACCTGCGACCTGCGGATTCGAAGTCCGACGCTCTATCCAGCTGAGCTACGGGCGCATGGGGTGAGTGAAGGGACTTGAACCCTCGGCCACAGGAGCCACAATCCTGTGCTCTACCAACTGAGCTACACTCACCATATCCTCAAAATCTCATTACGTCAATGGCACGCCTGGCAGGATTCGAACCTGCGACCTACGGATTAGAAGTCCGTTGCTCTATCCAGCTGAGCTACAGGCGCATAAGTTTGGCTTCACCCCTGATCAACAACAATGAAACATCCTATCAAAACTATGTGACATAAATTCCGTACTGAAAAATGCTAGAGCTTTTTTTATCATCGCCAACAACTTTTGTCAATATATTTCCCAATATTTTTTAATCCAACTACTCTTGACCTGTTCGCGCACTCAAGGATAACCCGGTTTTTCCGCAAACACCCTGTTTGTATTCAAAAGTTGCACAACAACCTTCTCTCCTGCTTTTACCTCCGTTGCTTTCTCGGGAAGAATGACCAATCCATCGGCTTTTACCATGGAAAACAGTATCCCTGAACCCTGTCCTCCAGTGGAAGCGGCATAATACACCCCATCCTTACAAGTCACAATGGCTCGAATAAAATGTTTCCTTCCCGATTTTTTTGAAATATTTTCCAAGGCCACCGCATCAATAATGGGGCGATAAATACTTTGGTGTCCCATCATTTTTAAAATAGCTGGCCGCACGAACTGCTCAAAAGAAATCATTGACGAAACCGGGTTGCCGGGAAGCCCGAAAACCGGTCTTCCGGCAATCATCCCAAAAGCAAGGGGTCTTCCGGGCTTCATGGCCACTTTCCAAAATTTCATTTTCATGCCCATCTTTTTTAAAACATCTTTGACAAGGTCGTAATCTCCTACTGAAACTCCCCCCGAAGAGATTATCATGTCGGCTCGGGTTCCCTGCCTGAACTTATCTTCTAAAGCTTCCCTCCTGTCCCGTGCAATCCCCAATTGAATGGGGGTTGCCCCACATTCCTTTACCTGGGACATGAGACTATAACTGTTACTGCTGATAATCTTGCTCGAACCCAATTCCCCGTCCACATCCACCAACTCATCCCCGGTGGAAAGTACTGCTATCTGGGGTCTTTGGTTAACTAAAATAAAAGAACGACCGAGAGAAGCCATCATTCCCACCTCAGCCGGACCCACGATTGTACCCCGGCTGATTACCAAATCTCCCTTTCTGACGTCTTCCCCCGCGCTTCGAATATTTTCTCCCGGCTCTGTTGATTTAAAAATTTTTACTCTGGTGTCCTCCTGCACGGTGTCTTCTACCATCACCACCGAATCCGTGCCCTGGGGAATCGGGGCACCAGTCATAATTTTAATTGCCTCACCTTTTTTTAAGACCTTGCTGGAACGAAAACCCGCGGGCAGGTCTTCCACTACCTTCAATAATATAGAAGATTTTAAGGAAGCAAATTTTATGTCATCATGCCTTAAGGCATAGCCGTCCATTGCCGAGTTGTCCCAGGGGGGGATGTCCTGAAGCGAGTAAATATCCTCGCCGATCACCCTCCCCAAAGAACTTAACAGATCAACTTTTTCTAAACCCAAAACTTCAATGCTTCTTAATACCAGTGCCAGTGCTTCCTCAACTGAAATCAAAATTTCTTCCTCAGTATGATTGGTCAATCTTGGCCCCCGACTCTTAAAACTTATAAAAAAATAATTACGATTCAGGTCAATCCGAAAAAACAACACCAAACATCCAACCCGATTTTCCTGGAATCGTTTATTGGTTGACAGCAAGCAATCAATTCTCTCCCGGCTTTTCCAACCGGAAATATTTCAAGCTGTGCGGTTAGCCTTTAGCAGTCAGCTATTAGACAAACTAATCACAGGATCTTTTGCTATTACAAATTTTCACCCATTGAGTGTTTTTCAAGCTGTCGTAATACCTCGGTTTTTCAAAGCTAAACGTTTGTGTGCCGGCAGCTGATCGCTCAACTTAAGGTTGGAATTAGATCGGCAAATGTAACGAGATCAAGCTGATGTTGAATGGTTTCATGCAAAAGCTAACACCTAATACCTAACCGCACAAGGTCGAAATATTTTAAACACTTTTTGCCGATTAAAGAGATTAAGATCTTAGCTAACCCTTTCTATGTATTGCCCGGTTCTTGTATCAATCTTCACCCTATCCCCCTCATTCAAAAATAACGGTACCTGAATAACTGCACCGGCATTCAAAGTTGCCGGCTTTGTTCCTCCGCTTGCCGTATCTCCTTTTAGCCCCGGATCGGTTTGAGAAATAACCAACTCCACAAATATCGGCAAATCAACTCCGATCGGTTTCCCATTATAAACAAGAACCTTGACGATAATATCCGGCTCTAGAAAGTCTTTATTTGCCCCCAACTGTTCATCCGTTAAAAAGGATTGATCATAGGTATCCATATCCATGAAGTAATATTTTTCTCCATCTTTATAAAGAAACTGCATATTTTTTTCTTGAATGTCGGGCTTGGCTGTTTTTTCTCCTGATCGGAAGGTTTGGTCCAATACGTTGCCGGTTACCATGCTTTTCAATTTAGTCCTGACAAATGCTCCACCCTTGCCGGGCTTGACGTGCTGAAAATCTATAATTAAAAAAGGTTCCCCTTTTAATTCAATCTTAAGACCCTTCCGAAAATCCGAGGTTAAATACATAGCAAACTCCTTATCTTATATATTTCTCTGATTTTATATTTCTTGAA
Source organism: Deltaproteobacteria bacterium (assembly GCA_030642325.1). Lineage (GTDB taxonomy): Bacteria > Desulfobacterota > DAOWNY01 > DAOWNY01 > DAOWNY01 > DAOWNY01. The sequence goes on along the minus strand of DAOWNY010000010.1, from coordinate 7,260 downwards.
GCTCCTTTGAGATATAAGTCAAAGTATCGCACCCCGTTGAATTTACTAAAATCATATCCTCTATCCTGACCCCTCCCCAATTGGGGATATAGATACCCGGTTCAACGGTAAAGACCATGCCTTCTGTTATAACCCCATTGCAAAACTGAGAAATCCGGGGTTCTTCGTGAACATCCAACCCAACTCCATGGCCCAATGCATGACCAAAGTAATTTCCGTAGCCTGCCCTCTCGATATAATCACGTGCAACAGCATCGATTTCCGAACATTTCTTTCCCGGTTTTATTGCCTCAATTGCTTTATCGTGGGCATCCTTTACAATTTTATACACCTTCTTTTGTTCCGGTTTTGCCTTTCCCATCACAAATGTACAGGTTTCATCAGAATTGTATCCCTGATAATTTACTCCGAAATCAATTATCACAAAATCACCCAATTCCAAACTTTTTTGAGTGGCAACGCCGTGGGGTAAAGCAGACCTTATCCCTGAAGCTACGATCAAATCAAAAGCAACATGGTCGGCCCCATTTTTTTTCATTTGGCATTCTAATCCAAACTTAATCTCTTTCTCTTTCACCCCCTGCTTAATCTCTTTTATTATCGAAGAAAAACTCTCGGAGGAGATCCGGATGGCCTCCCTGATCAAATCCATCTCCCCCTTCTCTTTGATAACCCGCAGGGAGCCCAGTTCCTCGGTGAGGGGAACTACTGTCATATCCGGCAGAATTTCCATCATCCTCCGGTAGAAGCCAAAGCTGATGTGTTCCCCTTCTACCCCAATCTTATTAACTTTAAGCTCCTTCAAACTCCGTGTTATTGTTTCCAAAACTTTTTCATACTGTTCAATGATAAAACCGGTAATCTCGTCTTTTGCTTGGGTGATGAAACGAAAATCGGTAAAAAAAAAGTTTTTTGTGGGAGTTATTAAGACCATGGCATCAGTTCCTGTAAAACCGGAAAGATAACGAATGTTTTCCAGGCTTGTGATGAGGACCCCCTCCAGACGATGGTTGTCAATTACGTCTTTTAACCTTTTTGCGACAATATCTTTCAAAAAAATTAATCCCCGTTGCTGAATGTTTTAAAAAGCCATTGAAATAAGCAAAAAAAAAAATAACGAAGTAATTATTAGCCCGATTGAATAATTTTGGTTAATACCCTGGGAAAAAACTTAAAATCGGGGGATAAATTAATTTCGTTACTTCCCAACTGGGCTGTATAATTCTTTCTTCTAACGCTAACATCTTGTTAAAATTATACAATTTCCCGTTACCATTTCCCTTTGACGCTAGCATACCCGGACGACCCCTGTCAAGATAAAGTTGATTTCAAATCAACGGCAATTAAATGATATAATACTTTTCAATATTTTACTAAATTTCCACTTGAAACTCAAAATAATTTATCCTATACTTCTTTTACTTGAACAGGGAAATTATCCTCAAATACTCTTTAACATTAAAAATACGGGTTAATATTTTATGCAGCCGACAACCTCGATCCTTGCTGATTTCATAACAAAAATTAAATTTACGGATCTTCCAAAAAAAATGGTGGAAGAAACAAAAATTCTTCTCCTTGATTCAATTGGGTGTGCCCTGGCAGGGCTAAATACCGAAAAAGGAAGAATAGCTCTCCTTTATGCAAAAAAATTCGATTCCAAGCCGGAAGCAACCATAATGGGATCAAAACAAAAAGTATCATCCCCGATGGCAGCATTTGTCAATGGCGAGCTCCTTAATGCCCTCGATTATGACCCTCTGCTTGCCCCTTTTGGGCATATAACCCCCTATGTATTGTCTGCCGGCCTTTCAGTTGCCGAATCCAAAAAAGTTTCCGGAAAAGTCCTTTTATCGTCAATTGTCCTTGCCCATGAAATGGCCCAAAGGATAGCAAGCGGCCTAGTTGTTCCAAAAGGATTCGCAAAATCAACCTCCCGGGAAGGCGCCATAATCAATCTTCCCATCCACGGTTACGGCTCTAACATCTTTGGAGGAATTTGTGGTCTATCAAAAATTCTTGGGCTTTCCAAAAGCAAGATAGAACATGCCATTGGAATAGGGGGTTACTGGTGTCCGGTCCCTACCCTGATGCAATTTTCGGAAGCTGTCCCCTCTTCCATGTCTAAATTTTCACCGGCAGGGTGGTTATCGCAGGCACAAGTAACAATAGCATTCCTGGCTGAAATGGGTTATACGGGCGATAAACATGTCCTGGATGGAGAATTTGGCTTCTGGAAATCTTTTGGCGCCGACGGGTGGAAACCGGAATTAGTAACTCTCGGTCTTGGCAATCGCTGGTTTTTTGACAATGATATGTTAAGCTACAAAAAATACCCTTGTTGCGGGGCGATGCACGGGGCCATAGATATATTGGATGCCATTATTAAAAAATTTGACGTTAGACCGGAAAATATCAAAGAATTGAATATAGTCCTCAATCTTCTTGCCGAACTAGCCCTCTGGAAAAACAGGGATATCAAAACTCACATTGAGGCGCAGTTCAGCGCAGCCTACGTCTTTTCCGTAGTATGCCATCAAATAGAGGCCGGGTATAAATGGCAGCTACCCGAAACCTATACTAATTTAAATATCTTGAAATTAATGGACAAAATTCATATCACTACTCCATCAACCCCCGGTTATGAAAGCAAAAATTTTATGGTTGAAATCATTTTAGAGGGGGGTGGAACCGGTGAACAAAAAAGATACACTGAAAGAGACGTATGGCCGGTTTCATTTGAAATGAGCCGCCGGGAACTGTTGCAAAAATTTTCCCGCAACTCTAAAGAGATCTTCTCGCCTCATACAATTGATCAAATAATTAAAACCGTTCTTTCCCTTGAGGAACTGGAGGATGTATCCAGGCTGATGGATCTCCTTTCTCCTGCTTGATTAAAAAGCTTTCATCTTATGATTAATTTTTCCCGGTATCAATCGTTTTGTATCTTTTCGCAGCGTTAAACAAAACATCCGGCCTGCCATGGAAAAGGTTTTAATTATTCCATAATCCGGCAGTGCAATAGCGCTTAATCGTCGCTAATTTTTTTTCACCTATTCCCCTTATCTTTCGTAGCTCGTCCAGGACCAGAAAATTACCATTATTTACTCGATATTCCTCAATTCTTTCTGCAATCCCCCTCCCGACTCCCGGTATAACCATCAATCCCTCTTGGGAAAGGGTGTTTATATTAATGGGGATGTCAAGAACAACCAGCTTCTCCGGTTCCATTGTTCCTACCCATATCCGAGGAACATTCTCAGTTCCCGTCTTGATGATCAATCTAGCTCCATTGTTAATGCTCCCCGCGAACTGTTCTTTCAAGGTCGACAGGTTCCCCCGTAATCCTCCGGCCCCTGCAATTACCTCCGAAATTTTCGGCTTCCCTGAATAGCTGTAGACTCCGGGATTCTTTACGTCCCCAATAACTTCTATGTAATAATTATCAGAAGGATACAGGAATTCATCGGATATTTCCGGGGAATAAAAGAGACGGCAATCAGACAGAAATCCGATGAAAAAAAATATAAACAGGGAATAGGTTATGAAGCATACAGCAATTTGCTGGTTTTTATTGAAATATCTCATCCGCTCTTTTGGGAAATTTTTTTAACAGTTTTTTCCAGTTTATATTCAAGGCTGTCCACCAGGGCCTGCCAGCTTGCCTGGATAATATTTTCCGAAACGCCCACCGTATCCCATCTTTCTTCCTTATCTCCCGATTCGATCAACACCCTGACCGCAGAGCTGGTTCCCTTGCCGGCAGGCAGAACCCTGACCTTGTAATCGATCAATTTTACTTCTCTCAACTGGGGATAAAATTTCTCCAGTGCTTTTCTAATTGCATTGTCTAAAGCGTTAACCGGTCCGTCGCCCACTGCCGCTGTATGCTCAACCTTGTCATCGACTTTGATCATGATGGTGGCCTCGGAAAAAGGCACTTTATCGTCCTGTCTCCTCTCATTAATTACCCGAAACCCCATCAGAGTAAAAAATTTTTTATATTTTCCCAGTGCTTTTCTCATAAGCAGTTCAAAGGATGCCTCCGCCCCTTCAAACTGGAAACCCTGGTTTTCCAGGTCCTTAATCCTTTTAAGTATTTCCCTGGTCTTCTGGTCCTTGGCACTTAATTTAAGGCCAAATTCCTCTGCCTTATAAAGTATATTGGCAACGCCCGCCTGATCAGAAACGAGAATTCTCCGACGGTTCCCAACCAGCTGTGGTTCAATATGCTCATAAGTTTTGGAATTTTTTCGCACCGCCTGGACATGAAGCCCGGCTTTATGGGTAAAGGCGGCATCACCCACATAGGGCCGATGTTTTTTAGGGGGAAGGTTGGCCATTTCATCCACAAAACGAGAAATCTCCCGGAGCTTCTTAACCCCTTCATCGGGGATACATTCAATTTGCATCTTCAATTGCAAATCGGGAATTATAGAACAGAGATTGGCGTTTCCGCACCGTTCCCCGTAGCCGTTGATAGTACCCTGGACACAGTCAATTCCCTGTCTTACCGCAATGATGCTGTTAGCCACAGCCATCTCGGCATCGTTATGGGTATGAATACCCAGGGGCAGAGAAATCTCCTTTTGAATCTCCCGGATAATCATCTCCAGTTCATGGGGCATGGTCCCCCCGTTAGTATCGCACAAAAATATCCGATGGGCCCCTCCTGAAACGGCGGATTTCAGGGTGTCCATAGTGTATGATGGATTTGCCTTAAATCCGTCAAACAGGTGTTCGGCATCATAGAAGACCTCGGAAAAATAAGAATTCAGATATTTAATGGTATCATGAATAATTTCCAAATTCCTTTCATAAGTTATCCCTAAAACCTCACTGACATGAATATCCCAAGATTTACCCACGATGGTAACCGCTTCAACACGGGAATCGATCAGGGCCTTAAGGTTAGGATCATTATCAGGGCTAAAAGTAGACTTGTGGGTGCTGCCGAATGCCACAATCCTGGCATTTTTCAGATCCACCCCCCTTATCCGGTTAAAAAAATCCACGTCCTTGGGGTTTGAACCCGGCCATCCGCCTTCAATATAGTGAATACCCAGTTCATCAATCTTTTCGGCAATCCTGATCTTGTCATCAATGGAAAAGGAGATATCTTCTGCCTGCACCCCGTCCCGCAGTGTAGTATCATATATTTTTACCATTTGCATTCTCTTCTCTTCAGATAATAAAATTGGTTAACACCTAACATTACTATTCGGGTGTTCCTTCTTCGCTCAAATTGAAGGTATCGTGCAATACCCTCACCGCCAATTCGGTATACTTGGAACTGATGACACAAGAAATTTTAATCTCCGAGGTACTGATCATCATCATATTTATCCCTTCCTTCGCCAGGGCGGTAAACATCCGGGAAGCGATCCCCGCATTACTTCTCATTCCCACTCCCACGATGGAAACCTTACTGATGTCCTGGTCTACCGTGGCATCTTTTGCCCCCAGCTTTTTTATCACCGGATTAATCAGCTTTAAAGCTTGTTTGCAATCGTTTTTGAGGACAGTAAAGGTTAAATCAGTTAAATTTTTCTCCCCCACATTCTGGAGAATCATATCGACCACAATATTAGCACCCGAAAGAGCAGAGAATATCTTTGCCGCCACCCCGGGTTTATCCGGCACACCGCGGATGGTAATTTTGGCTTCACTTTTATTATAGGTAACTCCCGAAACAACATTACTTTCCATATCCTTACTCTCCTCCGTAACTAGAGTTCCCAAATTATCGCTGAAAGTGGATCTGACATAAAGGGGAATATGATACTTTTTGGCCAGCTCCACCGATCTGCTATGAAGAACTTTTGCTCCCAAACTGGCCATCTCCAGCATTTCATCGTAAGCAATCCGGTTTAATTTCCGGGATTTGGAACAAACACCGGGATCAGCGGAAAATACACCCTCCACATCGGTGTAAATCTCACACCTGTCGGCACAAAGTGACGCCGCGATGGCTACTGCCGTAGTGTCTGAGCCTCCCCGTCCCAGAGTGGTGATATTACCTTCTTCATCAACTCCTTGAAAACCGGCCACAATCACTACCCTACCTTTTTCAAGATCAGCTTTAATCGCTTTGGTATCAATGCATAGAATTCTTGCTCGACTAAAAGATGCGTCGGTGTTTATTTTAACCTGATGCCCCAAATAGGATCTTGCCTTTTGTCCCAAAGCTTCAAGGGACATTGCCAGCAAAGCAATACTTACCTGTTCACCGGTAGATACCAAGACATCATATTCTCTCCCCTCCGGAGCCGGAATAACTTTTTTTGCCAGATCAACCAGCTGATCGGTGACTCCCGCCATTGCCGAAAGGACCACCACCAAGTCGTCACCCTTCTTTCTGGACCCTATAATTCTTTTGGCAACCGTATTTTTAATCTTATCTATATCAGCTACCGAAGTACCGCCATATTTTTGCACCACCAGTGCCATCCGTTGGTTCCTTTCCTCTCCTGAGACATGAAACAATTAAAAATGAGGGTAAAACACCCGGCAATATGATTTATTGATGGGATGCCCTTAATCTCTTCATCGGCAAAGACAATTTGTGTGGTATTCATTGTCTTTTCAATTTTTCAATCAGCTCATAAAAACGGTTTCCAGTCCCGAAAATTCTCAATTCTCTGACATCCTCATTAATTGACTTCAATTCAATGGTGAGGTGCTCCGAAGGGAGGATTCCGGGAAATTTGTCTCCCCATTCAACTACACATACCCCTTGTCCAAAAAAATATTCCTCATACCCCAACTCTTCCATCTGCTCCTCATCTTCCAGCCGGTAAAGATCAAAGTGATATAAGGGAATTCTTCCCTGATATTCATTGATGAGAGCAAAGGAGGGGCTGGTTATATAACTATCTTCAGCAACCCCCAAACCATAGGCTAATCCCCTGGTCAATTGGGTTTTCCCGCTTCCCAAGCCTCCCGCTAAAATAACAACATCTTCCGGCTGCAACCAGCTCCCGATCATGGCCCCCAAATCAATGGTATCCTGGGGACTCCTGCTGATGAAAATCAATTTTTTTCTGCTGTGGGACATGATAAATCTTTGGCTCTACCTCTTTTTTATGGGGATAACCATCCCCCTTAAGATGTGAAAACCAGTAGTTTTCGACCTTGTGCGGTTAGGTATTAGGTATTAGCTATTTAAGTGTTTGCTTTTGCATAAAACCATTCAACATCCGCTTGATCTCGTTACATTTGCCGATCTAATTCATACCTTAAGTTGAGCGCTTAGCTGTC